>CAYHCR010000542.1:0-3643 GCA_964354895.1 uncultured Myxococcales bacterium
GACTGGGCGCACGGCGAGAGCGACTTCCTCGAGGGCGTGACGCACTCGATCTGCACGCTCGAATTCGTGAACCACCGCCCGCTCTACAATTTGTTTCTGGACATGATCGGCGCGCCGGCCGACGCGCGCCCGACGCAGACGGAATTCGCGCGGCTGAACCTCACCTACACCGTGCTCAGCAAGCGCAAGCTGCAGGAGCTCGTGCAGGGCGAGCATGTCTCCGGCTGGGACGACCCCCGCATGCCCACGCTCGCGGGGCTGCGCCGGCGCGGCTTCACGCCCGAGGCGATCCGCGCCTTCTGCGACCGCATCGGCGTGAACGTGAAGGACGGCATCGTCGACGTCTCGCTGCTCGAGCACGCGCTGCGCGACGATCTCAACGCGCGCTCGCCCCGCGTGATGGCGGTGCTGCGGCCGCTCAAGCTCGTGCTGGAGAACCTGCCCGAGGGCGAGGTGATCGAGCTGGAGCTGGCGGCCGACGCGACGAAGCCGGACGGCCCGAAGCGAAAAGTCCCGCTGACCCGCGAGCTCTACATCGAGCGCGAGGACTTCGCGGAGGTGCCGCCGCCCAAGTGGCAGCGCCTCTCGCCCGGCGAAGAAGTGCGGCTGCGCGGCGCCTGCCTGGTGCGCTGCACGGGCGTCGAGAAGGACGCGGCGGGCAACATCATCACCGTGCGCGGCACCTGGGATCCCGCGACGCGCGGCGGCGACGCCCCCGACAAGCGCAAGGTGAAGGGGACCCTCCACTGGGTCTCCGCGAGCCGCGGGGGGAAGGCCGAGGTGCGGCTCTACGACCGGCTCTTCGCGGTGGAGAACCCGCTCGCCGACAAGGACGTGGGCTTCCTCACGCACCTGAACCCCGCGTCGCTCGAGACGGTGCAGGCGGTGGTCGAGCCGTCGCTCGCAGACGCGAAGCCGGGCGAGCGCTTCCAGTTCGAGCGGCTCGGGTATTTCTGCGTCGACGCCGACGCGAAGGCGGGCGCGCTCGTGTTCAACCGGACGATCAGCCTCAAGGACACCTGGGGCGGGGCGGCGAAGAAGGGCTGACACCCGGCACCGGGCGCCTGTGGAGCTTCCCGTGGCGCCCGGGCCGTGGAGCGGGCAGCTTCGCCGAGCGCCCCTACGGCCGCACGCCGGGCTCGCCCGTGCCGTCGCGCCCGACGCCGACCTCGTTCGGGAGGCCGTTGATGCGCCGGCCGAAGTCGGCGTCGTTCGCGGGCGCCGCGAAGAGCGAGCCGGCGGGCCACGCATACGTGTCCGTCCCGCCCGCATCCAGGAACAGCCCGATCGCGCGCGCGTCCGGGCGCGTCGGCAGGCACTCGCCGCCGACGTTCCCGCTGCCGGCAGAGCTGTCCGAGCCGATCGCGTAGGAGTCGTCGCCGCCGACATCGACGAAGATCCCGGCGCCGTTGCAGTGGCTGCCGCCGAGCGCGAGCGAGGGGATCACGTAGAGGTCGTCGCCGCCGCCGTCGAGGTAGGCGCCGACGGAGAAGTCGTGGCCGCCGCCGGTCGTGACGTTGAGCGGCGCGCGGCGCGTGTTCACCCGATCCGCGCCGGCGCCGGCGTCTGCGAGCACGCCGATCGCGTAGTGCGCGGCGCCGCCCTGCACGTACCAGAAGGCGTCGTAGCGATCGTCGCCGCCGCCGTCCGCGAGCACGCCGACGCCCTGCCAGTAGCCGGTGCCCTGCGCGAAGACGCTGGCGTCGTACTGGTCGGCGCCGCCGAGATCCCGCAGCAGGCCGACGCCGCCGGAGAGGTGCGTGAGCTGCTCCTGGCCGCGCATGCCGAAGCCTGCGCCCTGGCAGAAGCTCGAGTTGCCGCGATCGGGCAGCTGTGCGGACGGGTAGAGCACGGTGCCGCCGAAGGCCGGGTCGCCGACGTCGCAGTCGTAGGTGTCGTCGCCGCCGCCGTCCCAGAGCGCGCCGAAGCCGGCGACGTAGCCGAAGCCCTGCGAGAAGCCGAACGATCGGCGCGTGTCGTCGCCTGCGCCGGCGTCGATCGCGAGGCCGATCCCGAACTGCGCGGCGCCCTGCGCGAGCAGCTCCGCCTCGTAGGTGTCGTCGCCACCGTCGTCGAAGAGCACGCCGACGCCCTGGTGCGCGTAGCCCTGCCCTCCGCGCAACGTGCGGTAGCGGTCGCGCCCGCCGCCCAGATCCAGCAGCAGCGCCACGCCGTTCCAGCCCGCGCCCTGCCGCGGAACGGTCGAGCGTGAGACCGCGCCGCGGCCGCCGACGGGGGCGAGCCGGCCCTGCGCGTCGGCGGGCAGCAGCCCCGGCGCGTCGAACGGGGAGGGCGCTTCGGCGTAGCCCCAGGTGTCGTCGCCGCCCAGATCGATCGCGAGCGAGACCGAATTCTCCGGGGAAGCATTGCCGGCCACCGCGGCGAGCCAGGTGTCGTCGCCGCCGGTGTCGAGCGCGAGCAGCGTCGGGCCGAGGTCGGCCGGCCAGAGATCCGGCCCCGGGCCCCGCACGCGGATCGCGCCGAGGGGCGTCTCCTGGTCGATCGCGCCCAGGTCGAGCCCTGCAAAGGTGCTCCACGCGATCCTGTCGAGCCGGAGCGCGAGGCGCGCGGCCGCGGCGTACAGCTCTGCGCGGGCCGATCCGAGCAGGTAGGCGCGATCCTCCGGCGCCGCCGGATCGGGCGCCGCGCCGCCGCTGAGCAGCAGGTTTCCGCCCTTGCGGGTCCAGTACGAGGGCGCCTTGCCGAGGTGCGTCGCGGCCATCGCGTCGCGCGCGTCGGCGGTGGCGGCGATCGCGGGCAGCAGGACCTCCAGCAGCACGTCGAGCGCGAGCGGGCCGCCGGGCGCAGGGAGCCCGAGGCGCGCGCGGGCCTGCGTCGGCGCGTCGGCCGCGTCCCACGGATCGGGCAGGGCGGGCGTGCCCGTGACCGGGCGATCGAGGCGCGCAGCGGCCGCGCGGATCGCGCCGGAGATCGTGGGGGTGCCCTCGCCCTCCAACTCGTGCGCGAGCGCGGCGGCGAGGCATCCCGCGCGCAGCGGCCGCTGCCTTGCCTCGACCAGCCACGAGAGGCGGAAGTCGTCGTCGAGCCATCCCAGGCGCTGGTAGTCGCTCGCCGCGAGATCCTCCGGTCGCAGCTCCAGCCCCGCCCGATCCGCCACGCCGTGTGCCGCGAGCGCCGCGTCGAGCAGCTCTGCTGGTCCGTCCGCCGGGCAGTCCTGCGGGGGCGAGGGCTCGGGCCAGGGCACGTCCTCTCCGCAACCACTCGATCCGCCCGCGCCGCCCACGAAGAGCTCGCCCGCGAGCTCGTCGCAGAGCTCGACGCCGTCGCTGACGAAGCAGTATCGCGCGAGCGCGCCGACGAAGTCGGTCCCGGGGGTGCGCAGCGCGACGGAGATCGTGACGATCTGATCGGCGCCGATCGCCGCGGGCGCCGCTGGCATCGCCTGCACCCGCACGAACGGCTCCAGCGCCTCGACGCGCGTGAGCTCGACGCCACCGGCCGGACCGCACTGCAGGCGGAGCTCCTGCACGGCCTCCGCGAAGCCGGCGCAGCTCGAGAGCGACACCGAGAGGCCAAAACGGAGCTCTTCGAACCGATGCGCGCCCGGTCCGGGCCGGCAGTCGGCCGGGTCGCCGCCGCCGCTGCCCCCGACGCCGCCGCTGCCCCCGCCGCCGCCCCCGTC
>CAYHCR010000543.1:0-3642 GCA_964354895.1 uncultured Myxococcales bacterium
CTCCTTGGCCGCCCGGTGCAGGACATCGACGTACGCGAGCTCGCCGGCGAGCCGGTCGGCGATCTCGCCGGTGCCGTCGGGAGAGTTGTCGTCGATCACGAGCACGCGCACGGTGGGCACGGTCTCGCCGATGCGCCGCAGCATGCGCTCGAGGTTCTCCCGCTCGTTGTACGTCGGGAGACAGACGATCGCGAGGCCGTTCGCTGAGGCGTCCACCGGGCCGCCAACGGTACACCGAGCCGCGGCGGTCGGCGGGCGCGGCGCTACCGGCGCGGTAGCGGCTCGCGCACGACGCCGCCGGGCCGCTCGCCGGTGTGCCTGCCGTCGCGCCACACGCGCCGGCCTGCCACCCACACGCCCGCCAGGCCGTCTGGGTGGCGCAGCGGGTCGTCGTACGTGGCGGTGTCGACGAACGTGGCCGGGTCGAGCAGGACGAGATCGGCCCGCTTGCCGGGCGCGATGCGGCCGCGATCGGCGAGGCCGAGCCGGTCGGCGGCGCGAGCGGTGAGCCGCGCGATCGCCTCCTCCACCGGCACGACGCCCTCCCGCAGCGCGAAGCGGCCGAGGAAGCGGGCCGCGGTCCCGTACAGGCGCGGGTGCGGCTTCGCACCGAAGATCCCGTCGGAGCCGACGAGCTGGAGCCGGTGGGCGGCGACGTTGCGCACGGCCGCCTCGGAGGCGTAGTGCTCGATCATCGTCACGTCGAGGCGCGACTCGAGCAGCAGGTCGAGCACCGCCTCGACGTGGTGGACGCCGCGGTCGTCGGCGAGCTCGGCGAGGCTGCGGCCCGCGGCGGCGGCGTTCGGCGCTGCCGCGTTGGCGATCACGATGCGCTCGGGGCCGAGGCCGCCGAGGATGTTCTCCCAGCCGTCGATGCCGTGGTCGACGGCGGCACGGATCCGGTCGCGCTCGGAGCGGCGTGCGATCCGGTCGAGCGTTGCCGAGGCGCCGCCCTCCTGCGGCGGGCGCTGCACCGATCCGGGGACCGACCGCCTGCCCTGCGGCGGCTGCGGCGTGGTTCGCGCCGATGGTCAGCAGTGCAGCGGCGGTCTCTGCTGCGCGGCCGGCCAGATCGCCTGCGGGGGCCTCTGTCGCGCCATCGCCAGCGACCCGGGCGCCTGCGGCGGCTGTGACGTGCGCTGCCCCGTCGGCACCGCGTGCGTCGACGCCACTTGTACGGCGTGCCCGGGAGGCACCGAACGGGTCGACTGCGGGGCCGCGCAGGCCTGCCTCCCGCCCGACGCCCCGCGCGATCCGTGCATGGCCTTCGTCCCCGCGGCGACCTTCGTCGCCGGTGCCGGCGAGGAGTGGGACGACTCGACCCCGCGGCATGAGGTGACGATCACCGCGGGCTTCTGGCTCGATCTCGTCGAGGTGACGCAGGCGCAGTACGCGCCCTGCGCCGACGCCGGCGTCTGCGCGAGCAACGGCGTGCTCGATCCCGTGCTCACGCCGCACCTGCCCGCCGTCTGGCTCGGGCAGGAGGACGCCGCCACCTTCTGCGCGTTCCGCGGCGACCGACTCCCGACCGAGGCCGAGTGGGAGCTCGCCGCGCGCGGCACCGATGATCGGATCTACCCGTGGGGCATGGAGGCGATCGACTGCGGCCGCGCGAATTACAACAAGTGCGGCTCGAACGTCCGCGAGACGGGGCGCGAGCCCGCTGGCGCGGGGCCGTTCGGTCACCTCGATCTCGCCGGGAACGTCAGCGAGTGGGTCTCCGATCTGTATGGACCGTACACGGCCGCGCCCCTCTTCGATCCGACCGGTCCGCTCGACGGCGCGAAGGGCGTGCGCCGCGGCGGCCACTTCGACACCGTCGATCTGACGACCTCGAGCTACGCGCGCGAGGGCACCCTGCGTGAATACTTCGACTCCACGACCGGCGTGCGTTGCGTCCGGGAGGCCCCGTGATCCGAAGGCTCCTGCCGCTGCTGCTGCTCTGCGCCGCCTGTACCCCCGAGAGCCTGCCGGTCGAGCCCGCCGCCGGCTGCACGTCCGACCTCGACTGCACCGACGGCCAGCGCTGCGTGCAGGGCGGCTGCGTGGCGCCGGACGATCCCTGCGAGCCGCTGCGGACGTGCGAGAACACCTGCGTCGACATCTTCTCCAGTCCGAACCACTGCGGCGGCTGCAACGTCGCGTGCCCGGCCGGAGAGGGCTGCGTCGAGGGCGCCTGCTGCGGCCCCGAGGCGCCCGCCGTCTGCGCGAACGAGTGCGTCGACGTGCGGAGCGACGAGCGCCACTGCGGCCTCTGCGGCGCGCCGTGCGGCGAGGGACAGCTCTGCACCAACGGCGTCTGCTGCGGGGCGGGCACCTCGTACTGCAGCTGGGCCTGCCGCGATCTCTCGAGCGACCCGCTCGCCTGCGGCGACTGCGCGACGCTCTGCCCGGTCGGCACGACCTGCGAAGCCGGCGCCTGCACCGCTTGCCCCGCCGGCACCGAGCCCGCCACCTGCGGCGCCGCGGTGGTCTGCCTCGATCCGGCGCTCCCGCGCGAGCCGTGCATGGCGCGCCTGCCGGCGGGCACCTTCCGGATCGGAATCGCCATCGTCGACTCCCCGTTCGCGCCGGAGCACGAGGCGACCTTCACGAGGGATCTGCTGCTCGACGTGACGGAGGTCGCCCAGGCGCAGTACGCCGCCTGTGTCACCGCCGGGGCCTGCAGCGCGGCCTCGATCACGCTGCTCGACCGGGACCCGCTGCTGCCGGCCGTCTACGTCACGTGGGATCAGGCCGATCAGTTCTGCCGGTGGCGGGGCGCCCGGCTGCCGACGGAGTCCGAGTGGGAGCGGGCTGCCCGCGGCGCGGACGACCGCTGCCTGCCCTGGACCACGGAGGCCTGCACCGCCTTCGTCGATCGGGCCCCCGGCTGCGCGTACGCGAACGTCGTGGACTGCGAGGGCGCGCTGACCCCGGTCGGCGGGAAGCGAGGCGGCGCGAGCCCGGAGGGCGTGCTCGATCTGACCGGGAACGCGCGCGAGTGGGTCTCCGACTGGCACGGCCCCTACCGCGCGGAGCCCGTGACGGATCCGCAGGGTCCCCCCACCGGCGAGCGGCGCGTGATGCGGGGCGGCGACTTCGAGCACGAGCCGCTCGACGGCGCCTCGTTCGTCCGCCGCGCGGACTTCCCCTACGACTGGGGCGAATCGCAGGGCTTCCGGTGCGCGAAGGACGCGCCCTGACCGGCACTACTTCCCGGGTCGCACCCAGACGCCGTTCACGTCGAACAGCTCCGCGCCTACGTCGAGGCAATCCGCGACAACCGCCAGCCCGAGGTCAACGGCGACGTCGGACTTCAGAACGTCCGCTGGCTCGAGCTGGCCGACGCGCAGATGACCCGACGGTAGCCGACAGCCTACGCGAACCCACCGTGGTTCGCGTCTTTTTTTTGTGATACAATCCCCACGATATGCGTTTGAGGACTTTGCGCAGTGGTGTGGATCTATCCGGGAAGCGGGTGTTGCTTCGGATTGACGGGAACGTGCCCGTCGCAAAGGGGAAAGTCGTCGATGGTCCTCATGGGAAGGTGGCGCGGGCGGCTGTGGATATCGAGTGGCTGCGGCAGCGCGGGGCGAAGGTGGTCGTGATGACGCATTTGGGCCGGCCGAACGGGCGGAAGATTAGCGCATATACTGTCCG
>CAYHCR010000544.1:0-3640 GCA_964354895.1 uncultured Myxococcales bacterium
TGGCCGCGGCCGCGCTGCGCTTGGCCGGGCTCGGCGAACATAAAGCTCTGCAAGGGAGGACCCTCGGGCGTGGTGGCCTCGCGCCGCGCGCTCCCGGCGGCGGGCCAGACCAGCGCCGGTTGCGCCACGGCGACCGGCGCTGCGAGCGCGGCGAGCGCGACGAGCGGGCCGACGTCGACGGAGCCGCCGAGCGCGCCGGGCACGGACGGATCGAACGGCGGGAAGCGGCGCACGCCCGCGAGGCGATCGAGCAGCGGTGAAGGGATCCCGGCGAAGCGGCTGTCGTCCACCGGCGCGAGCCAGCCGCCGCTCGTCGTCAACGAAGCGGCCCACTCGATCGTGGAGAGCAGCGCGCCGTCCAGAGAAGGTCTGCGGACGATCGTCGGGCCCTCGCCGCACGGCGCGTAGACGTGGCCGGGGCAGCGGGCGCAGGCGCTCGTCGGGAGCGGCCACGCCGCGTCGATCGCGCTCCAGAGCGGCGCGCCGAGCTCGAACGCGTAGGCGAGGTAGGTCGGTCCTTCGGCCCAGCCGTCCTCGGCGGTCGCCATCTCCACGTTCGCGACGTTCGAGAGCTCCGCGAGCGCGGCCGCGAGCACCTCGTCGGACAGTGCCGCCTGATCGAGCAGGAGCGCCGCCGCCGCCAGTCCGGCGCCGAGGCGGACGTTGTGGTTGTTGCGCGTGAGCAGCAGGTAGGGCGCGCCTTCGCCGCGGTACCAGCCGTCGACGGCGCGCGCGGTCCGGCCGAGGGCGCGTTTTCCGGCGGCGACGCGCGGCGCGTCCGGGGCGCGCAGCTGCAGCAGATCGACCGCGGCGGCGGCGGCCAGCAGCGAACCGCCCGCGGTGATCGCCGGCTCGTGCGCGCCGGAGAGGAACGCCTCGTCCACCGCGTAGAGCTCCAGCAGCTCCGCGGCGCGATCGGCGAGCGCGTCGTCGTCGTCGAGCACCGAGAGCCAGGCCGCCGCGAGCGCGAGCGAGGCGACGGTCTGGAGGGCGCCGGTGTCGCCGAAGGCCAGCGAGGGATCCGGGCCGGTGAGCTGGGCGCGGCTGCGCGCGGCGAGCGTGGCGCACAGCGGCGTCGCGGGACATGTCTGCAGAGCTTCCACCGTGGCGCCGGGGGCGGCGAGGCGGCTTCGGCCGGGCGTCGGCGTGCGCAGCCGGGAGAGCCACGCGGCGGGCGCGTCTTCGGCGCAGCCGTCCGAGAGCGGGAGCCCGCCGGAGCCCGCGCCGCCGGAGGCCCCGCCGCCGGAAGCCCCACCGCCGGAAGCCCCACCGCCGGAGCCCGCGCCGCCGGCGCCGACAGGGTCGCCGGGCTCGGAACAAGCGGCCGTGAGGACGAGCGCACACAGAAACAGTCGACGAGACATGCGCGCCACTCTCGCACGCGCAGCGTCGGCGCCCGAACCGCGTCGCGAGCCACCGACGCGCCTCCCGCCTCGGGCCGCGTCGCCGCTGCACGTCGGGCCCGTCACTCCGGCACGAGCTCCCGCCGCAGGTGGGGTCCCAGCCGCGTCAGCGTCTCGTAGTGGATCGTCTGCGCCCAGGCCGCGAGGGTCTCCGCCGAGATCGCCTCGCCCCCGTCGCGGCCCAGCAGCGTCGCGACGAGCGGCCGCTCGTCCTGCGTCGCGTGCGTCACGTCCACGATGAGGTGGTTCATCATCACGCGTCCGAGCACCGGGCAGCGCTGGCCGCCGACGAGCACGTGGGCCTTCCCCGACGCGAGGCGCGGATAGCCGTCCCAGTAGCCGACCGGCAGGACTGCGACGCGCGTGTCGGCGGCGCACCGGTACGTGCAGCCGTAGCCGACGAAGCTGCCCGCGGGCAGCCACTTCACGACCTGGCTCGGCGCGCGCCACGCGAGCACGGGCTCCAGCAGCGGCAGCTCGCCGAGCACGACGCGGGCCGACAGGCGGGTCTCGGTCGACGGCCACAGCCCATACAGCGCGATGCCCGCCCGCACGACGTGGAGGCGCGAGGGCGGCAGCACCAGCGCGGCCGCGCTCGCGGCGACGTGCAGCTCGACGTCGGCCGCGACGCCCGCGCGCGCCTGCAGCAGGGCGACCCCTGCGTGGAACGCCGCGAGCTGCGCGTCGGCGTAGGCCTGCTCGGTCACGTCCTCGGTGTTCGCGAAATGTGTGAGGACGCCGCATACCTTCACGACGTCCCGCGCGTCAGCGAGGAGATCGGCCTCGCCGCGCTCGAGCCCCGCCCGCGTGAAGCCCTCGCGGCCGAGCCCCGTGTCGAGGTGGACGTGCACCTGCAGGGTCCGGCCGGCGGCGCGCAGCGCCGGGATCGCGTGCGCGAACGAGCGATCCGCGGCGACCACCGCGACCTGTTCTCGCGCGAGCACCACGCAGTCATCCGGCGACACGGCCCCGAGCACGAGCACCTCGCGGCGCGGCCGCCCGGTCTGTCGCTCCCACGCGCGGATCGCGAGCGCCTCGAACGGCGTGATCACGTAGAGGACGTCGACGCGCCCGTGCGCGAGCTGCAGCGTCTCGTGCAGCCCGTGGCCGTAGGCGTTGCCCTTGAGGACCGCGCCGAGGCGCCGCGGGCCGATCACCGATCGCAGCGCGGCGACGTTCACGGCGTAGGCGCGCTCGGAGAGTTCGAGCCAGGAGGCGAGGGCCATGGCGACGACCTATCCGACCCGCGCCCCCCGTCAAGTCGGCCGACCGGGACCCCGCATGTCGCCGGGGGACGCGCGTCAGCCGGGTCGGAGGTCCACCCGGTTGTCGTAGAACGTGCTCCCGGCGCCCTCGTCCGTGAGCCGCTGCGACGTGAGCGCGTTGACCGTGCGCCCGCCCTCCACGTGCGAGAGCCACGGCACGCCCTCCGCGACCACGACGCCGCGGGGCGTGCGCTCGGTGAGCTGCAGCGCGAAGCTCGCCGCCCCGCGCTCGTTCCACGCCACGACGCGAGGCCCCGAGATCCCGCGTTCGGCTGCGTCGAGCGGATGGACCAGCAGCGCCGGCTCGCCTTCGCGCCGCCGCAGCTCGGGCCGCTCCCGGAAGGAGGAATTGAGCCCCCAGATCGAGGCGCCGGTCACGAGCCGGAAGGGCAGCACGCCGTCCTCCTCGTGCGTCGGCAGCCAGCAGGGCAGCGGATGTCTCTGCCGCGGGTTCTCCAGCTCGATCCGGCCAGACAACGTGCGGATCGGCCGCTCGCCCGGCGGCGGCAGCGTGAGCTCCACCGCCCGGCCCTCCGCCAGCGCCACCTCGTCGATCCCGGTGCGGAGCGGCGAAGGCGCGGCGAGCAGCGCGTCGACCAGCTCCCGCGAACGCTGGCGGAAGAAGGGCTGCGGGAGGCCCATGGCGGTCGCCAGCCGGCGGAAGAGATCCCAGTTGCACCAGGACTCGCCGACGGGCGCGATCGCCGGCGCGACGCGCTGGATACAGTATTGCCCGTAGGAGACGTAGAGATCGTCGTGCTCGAGCGCGGTGGTCGCGGGGAGGACGAGATCCGCGTAGCGCGCCGTGTCGGTGAGGTAGCGCTCGTGCACCACCGTGAAGAGGTCGTCGCGGGCGAGCCCCCGCAGCACCGCCTCCTGGTCCGGCGTCACGGCGGCGGGGTTCGCCGCATAGACGACCAGCGCCATCACGCGCGGCGCGGGTTCGGCGGCAACGATCTTCCACTTGCGGCC
>CAYHCR010000545.1:0-3638 GCA_964354895.1 uncultured Myxococcales bacterium
CGACGTCACGGCCGACAAGTTCTACCTGCACGAAGGGCGCATGCCGGCCGGCGTGCTCGTCGAGTCGGGCCAGGCCGATCTGCTGCTCATCAGCTGGCTCGGCACGGATTTTCTCAACAAGGGCGAGCGCGTCTACCGGCTGCTCGGCTGCGAGCTCAAGGCGCACGGCCCGCTCCCGCAGCCCGGCGAGACGCTCCACTACCAGATCTCCGTCGACGGCCACGCCGAGCACGACGGCATCCGGCTCTTCTTCTTCCACTACGACTGCTGGGTGAACGGGGAGCTGCGCGTCACGGTGCGCAACGGGCAGGCCGGTTTCTTCACCGACGAGGAGCTCGCCAATTCCGAGGGCGTGCTCTGGGCCGCCGAGACCGCGAAGCCGAAGCCCGGCGCGCGCGTCGATCCGCCGGTCGCGAGGAGCGAGAAGACGGCGCTGTCGGCTGCAGAGGTGACCGCGCTCTCCGAGGGCCGGATCGCCGAGGTCTTCGGGCCGGCCTTCGCCCGCTGCGACACGCACACGCGCACGCCGACGATCGCGGGCGGGAAGATGCTGCTGCTGGATGAAGTCCTGCAGCTCGATCCCACCGGAGGCCCGTGGAAGCGGGGGTACCTCAAGGCGCGCCTGCAGCTCTCGCCCGAGAGCTGGTTCTTCCAGGGTCACTTCAAGAACGACCCGTGCATGCCCGGCACGCTGATGTTCGAGGGCGGCCTGCAGGCGATGCAGATCTTCCTGCTCGCGACCGGCCACACGATCCAGCAGGACGGCGCGCGCTTCGAGCCCGAGCAGGAGCAGAACTACTCGCTGCGCTGCCGCGGGCAGGCGACGCCGGTCAACAAGGAGGTCATCTACGAGATCTTCGTCGAGGAGCTCGTCGGCGGCGCCGAGCCGATCCTGTATGCCGACATCCTCGGCAGCGTCGACGGCCAGAAGGCGTTCCACTGCAAGCGCATGGCGCTGAAGATCGTGCCGGCGTGGCCGCTCGATCCGGCGCGCATGATCGTCCCGCTGCCGAAGGACGACCGGCCGAGCGCCGTCGTCGATGGCTTCCGGTTCGACTACGCCTCGCTGCTGGCCTGCGCGTGGGCGAAGCCCTCGCTCGCCTTCGGGAAGATGTACGAGCGCTTCGACTCGCCCCGCCGCGTCGCCCGCCTGCCGGGCCCGCCGTACCACTTCATGTCGAACGTGCCGCGCGTCGAGGGGCCGATCGGCGGCATGCAGCAGGGAAGTCTTGCTGAGATCGACTACGACGTGCCGGTGGGCGAGTGGTACTTCGACGAGAACGCCGCGCGCGCGATGCCGTTCGCGGTGCCGCTCGAGGTGGCGCTGCAGCCCTGCGGCTGGCTCGCCTCCTATGTGGGCGGCGCGCTCGGCAGCGACGAGCCGCTCTTCTTCCGCAACCTCGACGGCAACGCCGGCACGCAGCACGTCGAGCTGACGGAAGGGATCGGCACCGTCCGCGTCACGACGAAGCTCACGAGCGTCTCGCTCGCCGACAGCACCGTCATCATGAGCTTCGACGTCGTGATGCGCGCCGGCGATCGCGAGCTCTACACGCTCAAGACGGTCTTCGGCTTCTTCCCCGGGCCGACCATGCAGAACCAGGCGGGGCTGCCGACGACCGCCGTGCAGAAGGCCGCGCTCGTCGATCCCGGCGAGGGCTTCGTCGATCTCACGCTCGCCCCGTCGAAGTTCTACGGCCCTACGCTCAAGCTCGCGCGCGATCGCATGCTGATGATCGAGCGGATCACCGGCGTGTGGCCTGCGGGCGGCAGGAAGGGCCTCGGCCGGCTGCGCGCGGAGAAGTCGATCGTCGCGAAGCAGTGGTTCTTCAAGGCGCACTTCTTCCAGGACCCGGTCCAGCCGGGCTCGCTCGGCATCGAGGCGCTGCTGCAGGCCCTGCAGTGCTTGACGATCGAGCTGGGGCTGCAGGAGGGCATCGCCGAGCCGCGCTTCGAGACGCAGGCGGTCGGCGTGCCGATGAGCTGGAAGTACCGCGGCCAGGTGGTGCCGGAGAACAAGCTCGTCGTCGTCGACGTGGAGCTCATCGAGGTCAGGCGCGAGCCCGGCGCGACGCTCGCGATCGCCGACGGCTCGCTCTGGGTCGACGGCAAGCGGATCTACGAGGCGAAGGGCCTCGCCGTCCGCATCGTCTCCGGACCGCCGACGGGCTGACGACGCGCAGAGCTGCACGGTCCGCCGCGACCGTGCAGCCTCAGCCGCCCCGCAGCGCCTGGAACGTCAATCCGAAGCGCGCGAGGTACTTGCGCAGCCGATCCGCGTCGTTCGTGCTCGTCCGCTGTGCGCGCGAGGCGGAGAAGAGCTCGCGCCCCGCGGCCGACAGGCTCTCCGAGCCCTGCACGACCTGCAGCACGTCCTCGAGCTGCACGCGGTCGAAGCGGTCGAGGGCCTCCGTCTTCTCCGCTCCGAGCGCGCGGACGACGAGCGATCCGTCGGGCCGAGGCCCGTCCCAGCTCTCCTTCAGCCGCGCGAGCTCCTCCTCCACGTCGGCCTCCGAGATCCGCCCGCCGCGCGCGAGCGTCGCCATGCGACGCACGGCCGCGCCCAGATCGCGGAAGTTCCCCGGCCAGCGCGCCGCCTTCGAGGTCGCGAACGACAGGAAGCTCTGCCGGGCCTCGCGCGACAGCGTCACCCGCAGGTTCATGGCGCGCGCGCACCGCTCGAGCTCGAAGTCGAGGTTCGGCTCCAGATCCTCCGGCCGCTCCCGCAGCGACGGCAGCCGGAAGCTCCAGAGCCGAAGCCGCGCGTGGAGATCCTCCCGGAACCGCCCCGCCGCGACCTCGACGGCGAGATCCCGGTTCGTCCCGGCGAGGAGCTGGAAGTCGCTGCCGACCTCGCGGTCCGAGCCGACCGGCAGGAAGCGCTTCTCCTCGACCGCCCGCAGCAGCATCGCCTGCTCGTCCGCGCCGAGCTCGCCGAGCTCGTCCAGGAACAGCACGCCGCCGTCCGCGCGTCGCAGCAGCCCCTCGCGCGCGTTCGCGGCGCCCGTGTAGGCGCCCTTCACGTGGCCGAAGAGCGCCGACATCGCGCCGTCGCCTCGTAACGTCGCGCAGTTCACCTCCACGAAGTCGCCCCGCAGGCGCTGTCGCTCCTTCTTGAGCGCGAAGAGCTGGCGGGCGAGCTCGCTCTTGCCCGAGCCCGTCGCGCCGTGCAGCAGCAGCGGATCCGTCGTGTCGCCCCCGACGCGCTCGAGCTGGTCGATGAGCGCGTTGAAGGCCGGGCTCTTCGTCTCGATGCCGCGCTTGAGCACCGAGACGCGCCCGCTGCGCTCCTGCTCGAAGCGCGCGGCGAGGCGGTCGTAGCTCGCCAGATCCAGATCGATGAGCTCGTAGCGCCCCTCGCCGGGCCCCTTCACGCCGCCCCGCGGCGGAGAGGTCTGCAGCAGCCGCGCCGGGAAGAAGCGCGACTCCGTCAGCAGGAAGAGGCAGATCTGCGCGATGTGCGAGCCGGTCGTGATGTGGACGAGGTAGTCCTCGTCGTCCGGCCGGAAGGGATAGGCCCGCGCGAAGTCGTGCAGGGCGCCGTAGACCTCCTGCAGGTCCCACGGATCGCGCAGCTCGAAGACGTGCTGCTTCACGGTGGTGCGCGGCGAGAGGCGGACGACGTCCTCGGCGACGGG
>CAYHCR010000546.1:0-3638 GCA_964354895.1 uncultured Myxococcales bacterium
CCGCGTGGTCACGGGCAAGCCGCTCGCGCTCGAAGCGGCGCGGACCCTGCCGCGTGGCGTCGACGGCGCAAAGCTGCTCGACGCGCCGGCCGAGGGCATCTACCCGATGCCGATGCTCGCGACCGGCGACGAGGAGACGTTGATCGGCCGCGTGCGGGTCGCGGCGGGCGCGCTCACCTTCGTGCTCGCCGGCGACGATCTGCGCGCGGGGCTGGCCCGGCCGGTCGCCGCGCTGCTCGCCTTCGCGCGCGACGAGGGCTGGCTGTCGTGAGTGCCATTTTGGCAGCCTGGGCCACGCCCACCGAAGCGACCCTGTCAGAATGTCGACCGCCAGCGCCCCCGGACTCGCGCAACCCCATGGAACGACGGTCGTTCCCGGCGGCCCGTCGCTTGCTTTGCTGGAGCGCCGCGTGAACCCCAGCCCGACCATCGCCCCCGTGCCCCGCCGCTCTGCGCTCCTGCTCGCCGCCGCGATCTGCGCGACGTCGACCGCCGCCGCCGCCGAGATCTCCAGCATCACCCTGCTCGTCAACCCGTCGGCGATCGGTCGCAGCGAGTGCCTCGCCGACGACAGCATCACGGTGACGGTCTCGGCGATCGACTCGACGGGCACGGTCACGGCAGACCTGACGGACTCCGGCGACTGGAAGGTCTGGGTCGACACCGACAGCAACTGCGAGAACTCCGACGTGGCCGAGCGCAGCGTGAAGGCCAGCGCGCCCGAGTCGACCGGCGGGGGACAGGTCCTCTTCCGGCTCTCGGCGCAGACGATCGTCGATGCAGCGCAGGGCAAGGCCTCGAGCGGCACGGGCGACTGCGGCGGGACGGACGGGATCGACAAGTCCGACGCGGTGCTCTGCGTGCTCTACCTCGGCGTCCAGCCGAACGTCTTCGAGACCGAGGCGATCACGATCGACACCGAGGGGCCGCAGCAACCGTCGCTGACCGGCGTCTCGTCCGGCGACGGCGCGCTCTACCTCGACTACTCCGGGCCCAGCGGCGGCGGCACGATCGACCGGTACCGCATCTGGTATCGCCTCGCAGGCACGGGCGACGGCGGAGCTGGCGGCGGTGGGGCCGGCGGTGGCGGGGCCGGCGGTGGCGGCGCGGGGGGCGGCGGAGGCGGTGGAGCGGGGGGCGGCGCCGCGACGGAGGACTGCGCGGCGCTCGGCGACGAGGACGGCGACGGGCTCGACGGCTGCCTCGATCCCGACTGCTTCGTGCGCGGCGCGTGCCTCGAGCGCTGCAACGTCGCTGGTGACGAAGACGCCGACGGCACGGCCGACTGCCAGGACCCCGATTGCGTCGGCGAGCCCGGCTGCATCGAGAGCTGCGCGACGGCGGGCGATGAAGACGGCGACGGCGCGGCTGACTGCGACGACGCCGACTGCTTCGGCCACGCCGGGCCGGCCGGGACCTTCTGCGCCGGACGCGACTGCGTGATCGAAGAGTGCGGGACGCGCGCGAGCTGCGACTCCGCAGAGCTTTGCATCACCTGCACCGCTGACCGCTGCGCCGAGCCGGCGTGCCTGGGCGCGCGCCTCTGTCGCGAGGACTGCGCGACGACGGCCGACGAGGACCTCGACGGCGCCGCGAGCTGCGCGGACGACGAGTGTCTCGTGGGCTACGCCGCCTGCGCGGCGGACGGGGTCGGCGGCGGCGGCGGCGCAGGTGGCAGCAGCGGCGCTGGCGGAAGCGGCGGCGCGGGTGGCAGCGGTGGCGCGGGCGGCAGCGGCGGCGCGGGCGGCGACAGCGCAGACGTGACCGTGCTCGACCTCGACGGCTTCACGCGCGGCGACACCTTTGCGTCCGGCGCGTCGCGCGGCGTGCAGCGCGGCCTGACCAACGGCGTGCTCTACGAGGTCGCGATCGTCGCGGTCGACGGCGGTGGCAACGAGTCGATCCCGTCGAACGTGCTCACCGGCACGCCTCGCGAGGTCGACGACTTCTGGGATCTCTACAAGAAGGCCGGCGGCATCGAGGACGGGGGCTGCCAGGCGGCGCCCAGTCCGACCGGTGCGCTGGCCCTGTTCGCGATCGCGCTGGCGCTCGGGCTCGCACGCCGCCGCGCCGCTGCGGCCGCGCCTCTTGCTCGTGCTGGGGAAGACACATGAGTCAGCTGGGAACCGCCGCCGCCGCGACCATCGCCGGGGCGCTGCTCTTCGCCGCCGCACCTGCCGCCGCGTGGGAGACCGAGCGCTCGATGGTCCTCGACGTGCGCTTCGGTGGCTACTACCCGAACGTCGACGCCGAGTTCGGCGACGTCGGCTCGCCCTTCCGGGACGTCTACGGCAGCGCCGATCGCCTGCTCTTTCAGCTCGGGATGGAGAAGGTCCTCTTCGACAAGATGGGGCAGATCGGCGTCGGCGGCTCGGTCGGCTACAGCGAGTTCTGGGGGCACGGAACCTACGCGGACGACGCGGGCGGCACCGCGAGTGACTCGACGGCCTTCAAGATCATGCCGCTGTACGCGCACCTCGCCTATCGCTTCGACTGGCTCGCGCAGAAGGGCGGCGTGCCGCTGGCGCCGTACGGCAAGATCGGCTTCGGCGGCAACGTCTACTGGTCGACCGACGGCGTCGGGAGCGTCTCGGGCGGCGGGGACGCGGCGGGCTTCCGGTGGGGCTTCCTGGCCGCGGGCGGGCTCGCGCTGCACCTCGATTTCTTCGATCCGCGGCTCGCGTCCGAGTTTGACCGCGACTCCGGCGTCAACGACAGCTGGCTCGTCGTCGAGTACTCGATGATGTCGGCGGACGGCCTCGGGATCTCCGACGGCCTCGATCTCTCCGACACCGAGATCCTCTCGTTCGGCCTGGCGTTCGACTTCTAGTAATGTCGACTCGAACCGAGGCCGAGCCGGCCGCGTAGGACGCTCGGGAGGCGACGATGATCGGGCACGAGGAGCTCTTCGCGGAGATCGCGCGGCTCAAGCGGGAGCGGCGCGCGGTGATCCTGGCGCACTACTACCAGGAGGCCGACATCCAGGACGTCGCCGACGTGATCGGCGACTCCCTGCAGCTCGCGCAGGCCGCGGAGAAGATCGACGCCGACGTCATCTGCTTCGCCGGCGTGCACTTCATGGCCGAGACCGCAAAGCTGCTCAACCCGGGCAAGACGGTCGTGATCCCGGACCTCGCTGCCGGCTGCTCGCTCGCGGACTCGTGCCCGCCGGACGCCTTCGCGGCCTTCAAGGCGAAGCACCCCGACGCCAGGGTCGTCAGCTACATCAACTGCACGGCCGCGATCAAAGCGCTCTCCGACGTCATCGTGACCTCGTCCAACGCCGAGAAGATCGTCGCGAGCTTCCCCCGGGAGCAGCCGCTGATCTTCGCCCCCGACAAGAACCTCGGCGCGTACCTCAACGAGAAGCTCGGCCGGCAGATGCTCCTCTGGAGCGGCAGCTGCATCGTCCACGAGCAGTTCAACGAGAAGAAGCTCGTGCAGCTGCGCACCCGCCACCCGGACGCCGAGTTCATCGCGCACCCGGAGTGCGAGGGGCCCGTGCTGCGCCACGCCGACTTCATCGGCTCGACGACGGCGCTGCTCGCGCGCGTGCAGCAGAGCCCGCGCTCGACCTTCATCGTCGCGACCGAGCCGGGGATCTTCCACCAGATGCAGCGCAGCGCCCCGGGCAAGAC
>CAYHCR010000547.1:0-3629 GCA_964354895.1 uncultured Myxococcales bacterium
ACGGTGGCATGGGCGGCATGGGCGGCGACTCGGGCGGGGGCGAGGCCGGCGGCGCGGGCGGGGCGGGCGGCGTGCCTCCGGACGGCGGGCAGGGCCTGACGGGCGACGCGTGCGACTTCTACACCGGCAGCCATTATTGCCAGGGCGAAGGCGTGGAGCGCACGTGCAACGGCGAGTACTACCGCTGCACGGGCCGCGTCGGCATGGAGTACAGCTGTGAGGCCGTCGACGCGGCGACCGTCCCGGTGCGTGAGACCTGCGAGGATCGGCCGATCGAGCGGTGGTGGTCGCGCGCGCGGCTGCACGTCGTCGATCTCCGCGATCGCGCCGCGCCGGCGCTCGCGGGCGTCGTCGAGCTCCCGCGGGAGAATGAGCTGCGCGGCCTCGTCGTCGCGGCAGACACGCTGTGGCTCGCCTACGTCAACTACGACTCGACCGATCTCTCCGGCCGCTCGCTCGTGCGTTGGTACGCGCAGCCGCTCGAGCTGCTCGATCCGGCGGCGCCGGCGCTCGGCACCTCGATCAACGTGCCCGGCCAGCTCCTCGAGGTCGAGGGCGACCGCTTCGTGACGCAGGACTTCACGTGGACCGCGAACAGCTACGAGAGCTCGATCCAGCTGCTCGAGCGCGTCGGGAACCGGGCGCGTCGGCTCGCGCGGGTCGATTTCCCCGGCGAGTACGTCGAGTCGATCAAGCTCGACGGCCAGGGCCACGTGCTCGTCTCGCACCGGCTCACCTGGGAGGAGATGGAGCGGCAGGGGCTCGATTGGAACGCCGTGCAGAGCTTCCTGGGCGTCTACTCGAGCAGCGACCTCGCGCCGGCGTCGAACCTGCCGATCGACACGTGGGCGTCGCTCGCCGGGGCGCAGGACGGCCGCGCGCTCTTCAACGTGCCGGGCGGGCTGCTGGTGGTGAACCTCGATGATGCGTCGGCGCCCTTCGCGCAGGCGTACTTCCCGTCGGCGGGCTGGTGGACGCAGCGGATCGAGCGGGACGCCGGGAACATCTGGCTCGCGAGCGGGCGCTTCGGCGTGCAGCGCTTCGGGCTGGATGAGGTGAACCTGCGGACGCGCTGATGGCGGGTCACGCAGCACGTTGACGACGCGGCCCGCCCGGCTCTCTGCCCGGCGGGCCGCGCTGTTGTCTCTCTGTGGGAATTGGGCGTGTGCCTGGCGGTGGTCGCGCCGGCCTGTTCCGTCGAGGGGTGGGGTTGCAGGGCTGCGGCCGCTCGCGCGGCGTCAGCGGCCCGAGAGGAACGGCAGTCGCTGAAACAGGGCCTCCGGGGTGTGGCGCACGAGCGGCATGATCGCGCCCCAGACCGCCGGCACGAAGGCCTCCGCTGCGCCCGCATCCATCGCGGCGACGATGTCTCGCGCGACGGGCACGGGCTGGCCGAAGAGCGCGTTCTTCGGGTGGTCCTTCGTCATCGGTGTGTCGACCGGACCGAGCTTGAGCGTCGTGACGCGAACCCCGGCCGGATGCAGCCGCGAGCGCAGGCCCTGCAGGTAGACGTGGAGCGCGCCCTTCGCCGTTCCATACGTGTAGTTGCGCGGGCGGCCGCGCTCGCCGGCGACCGAGGTGAGCACGCCGAGGCGGCCCGCGCGCGCCTGCTCGAGCAGGTTCGCGAGCGGCACGAGCAGCGAGATCGGGGAGAGCAGGTTCGTGCGGAGCGTGCGCTCGGCCTCCGCCCAGCGCTGCTCGGTCGCGCGCTGATCGTAGAGCGCGCCGTGGGCGATGAGCACGGTGTCGAGTCCACCGAGCCGCTCGACGCAGCGCTGCACGAGCGCCTCGTTCTCGTCGAGGCGGTCGAGATCGGCGATCTCGGCGAGGGCGCCGGGGCAGCGTCGCTCCACGGCCGCGAGCTTCGCCCGGTCGCGGCCGACGAGCAGCAGCGTCGCGCCGCGGGCGTGGTACAGCGTTGCGGCCTCGGCGGCGATCGCGCTCGTGGCGCCGAAGATCAGGGTGCGTTCCATGCGTGCCTCCAGCGCCTCGATCCACCCCGCGTTTCGGACGCCGAGACGCTCCCCTCGATCGCGCACCTCTTCAGCGCTCGGATCGCACGGCCTCGGCGCGACGCACGGGGACGGGCGGCAGTCGGATCGCTTCGACGTCCAGCAGCGCCTCGACCCGGCGGTATTGGGCCTCGGCCGCCTCGTGTGTCGGCGCGATGCTCACGAGCCCCAGCTTTCCATACGTCGAGATGGCGCCCATCAGGTGGAAGACGACGCCCTGCTGGCTCGTCGGATCGAAGTGGAGCTGGTGGTCGACGAGGATGTCGACGAGGTCCTCCGGCGTCAGCGCCTTGTAGGCCGGCTTCTGGAGGTTGTCGGTCGTGTAGTAGCAGCGAGACTCCCCGAGCGGTGTGTGGAACGCCCCGGTGCGGGTGTCCACGCTGCCGTTGGTCAGGAACTGGAGCATCTGGAAGGGGAGCGTCGTTCCTCCCTTTCGCAGGTTGATCTCGATGGCCTTGGCGTGGAACGCGCCCGCGTCGCGGGCCACCACGAAGTCGACGGCGAAGCGCCCCTGCACGCCCCGGGTGAGCAGGAGCTCCCCGACCTTGCGCGCCGCGTCGACCAGGATCGCGCGGTACTCCGAACGTGCGGGGAACGTGCTGCCGAGGAACACCTGTCCGCTCGCGCCGCCGAGCAGCTGATCGTGCGTCGAGATGACCTCGAGCGTGCGCGACGGCGTGACACGCATCTGCACCGACGGCGAGGTCTTGTCCTCCCCCTCGACCCACGCCTCGGCGATCCCGCCCATGCGTGCGAATGTATCGAGGTAGGCCTCCGCGGTCTGCCCGGGGGCCTCGGGCCGGAGCGACTGCAGGAGGTGGCCGCGCATTCCGGCCGCCGCCGGCGTGGTCGTCGGGAGATCGAGGATGGCGTTCCCCTCTCCGGAGAAGCCCTCCTCGAGCTTGAGGACGGCCCGTCGCAGCCCCGGGTTTCGCCCGCGCAGCTCCACCACGGCCCGGGCGGCGTCGTCGACGTCGCGCAGATCTTCGCAGCCGTCCGGGCACGCGACCCCGGCCTCCCGGAAGAGCTTCCGGCTCCCGCTCTTGCTGCCGAGATGGTTGAGCGCGGGGTCGCAGCCGTAGAGGGGGATGCCGAGCTGGACGGCGAGCGTCACCTCGTCGGCCGTCGTGTTGAACGCCGTCAGATGTGTGACCGCCGGATCGAGGATCGCGTTGCGGATCCGCTGCACGAGCCGCGGCCGAGACAAGATCTTGCGCGTGAGGTTCTCGTCGCCGGCGTCGTTGCAGCTCAGCAGCGTCAGGCGCTGCCGCGCATGGCTGTACGGAACGCCGGGCAGCATCCCGAGGTAATAGTCGATGAGCGCGTCGGGGACCGGGGCGCTCGTGATGAAGACGACCCTCGTCCGCGGGAGGCGGAGCCAGGCGAGCATCGAGAGCTGCCGCTCCTCGTAGAATTGCGCCCCCGTCAGCTTTGCAAGCGTCTCGCGATCGAGGCTCAGCCCGGGGAGCACGACGACGCAGCGGGGCGCCTCGGGGTTCGGGTAGACCCCCTCGAACATGCGCCGGAGCCGCGGCTGCAGGTCCAGATACGCGCGACGCCCTTCGGGAGAGCCAGGGGCCGGCGTGGACGCGGGGAGCGGCAGGGGGCGGGACAGTG
>CAYHCR010000548.1:0-3628 GCA_964354895.1 uncultured Myxococcales bacterium
CGTCCGATGCCACGCGACGCCCTCCAGCAGCCACTTCCACCGCGGGAACGCGGGGCCGAGCTCGCGCCCCCGCTCGGGAAGCCCGCGCGCCTCCGCGTAGAGCGCCGCCACGCGCCGCAGCAGCGTCAGCTCGTCGGTGCGGTCGAGCTCGACGCAGACCGCCTGCAGGCCTGCACGGATCGCGGCGGTGAGCGCCCGCACCCGCTCCTCCTCGGCGCGCGGATCCGCGTGGAACGGCGCCGCCTCGATCGGGGCCCCGAAGACGCAGAGCGCGCGCGAGCGGAAGCGGTGCTTCTCGGCGTAGGTCACGCCGACGGGGACGACGAGCAGTCCTGCGGCCTCTGGAAGCTTTGCCTGGGCGAGCAGCGCGATGCGCGCGGCGCCCGTCTTGAGCGCGAGCAGCCGCGGCACGGAGTGGCTCGTGCCCTCCGGGAAGATGCAGACGGCGCCACCCTGCGCGAGCGCGTCGACGACCGCCTCGAAGGTCTTCGCGTTCGCCGCCGTGTCGGCGCCGTCCTGCGCGCGGAAGACCGGCACCGCGCGCATCCCGCGCATGATCCAGCCGATCACCGGCATCTTGAGCAGCGGCGCCTTCGCCATGAAGCGGATCGGCCTCGTCGAGGCCGCGAGCACGAGCGTCGGGTCGAGCAGGCCGTTGGGATGATTGCCGCAGAAGAGCACGGGGCGATCGCCGGGCGGCGGCGCGCCGACGATCTCGAGCCGGTAGAAGACCCGCAGGCAGAGGGAGAACACGAGGCGGGTCAGGCGATAGAACATGGGTCAGAAGAGCCCGATGCTGAAGTGGACCGCGAAGGACTGCTCGTTGAGCACGGCGTCCGGCGAGAGGTTCACGCCGAGATCGAGCGCGAGCGGCCCGACCGGCGTGGCATAGCGGATCCCGGCGCCGACCGCCGGCCGGAGCCCCGTCCACAGGAAGGAGCGCGGGTCCAGCCACAGGTTGCCGGCGTCGAGGAAGAGCCCACCGCCGAGCTCCTCGTAGAGCGGGAAGCGCAGCTCGCTCTTGAGCAGGACGAAGAGCTCGCCGCCTTCGCTGGGCACCTCGGAGCCGGCTTGCAGGAAGCGCGCGGCCGTCGAGCAGCCGGAGGAGAAGATGATCGCGTCGCAGTCCTGGATCTCCTGGCGGAGCGCGGCGCGGCGATCTTCGGGGACCACGCCGTCTTCGCTGAAGCCGCGCAGAGAGCCGGCGCCGCCCAGATAGAAGCGCTTGGGCGGCACGGTGAGCGAGGCGGCGTCGAGGGGGAGGACGCGGCCGCCGCTGGCGGAGAGCGCGAGCGTGACGCGCGGCGCGATCGGGACGTAGCCCACGGCGGTCCCGGAGAGCTTCACGAAGTCGACCACGAAGTCGCCGCCGAGATCCCGCGCCCACTCCGTCGTCGCGCGCGCGAGGAACCCGGCGTGCGGCTCGGTCACGTCGTCGCGCAGGTCGAGCGAGAGGCTCGGCCGGACGGCGCCGACGACCGTGTCGCCCTCCGGGAAGCGGAGGCGCTCGAGATCCGTGCGCGAGAGCACGCCGAGCAGGGAGTCGAATTCCTCGGCGCGCTTGAAGCCGGTCGACTCGAGCTCGTACTGCAGCCCCGCGGTCAGCGAGCTCCCGAGCGGCGCGTCGAGGCCGGCGATCACCGCGTACTTCACGACCCGGTACGCGGGCCGGATGTCGCGCTCGTGCACGAGATCGAGGCGGGCGCCGACGTCGACCGGGATGCCGTAGATGCGCGGCTGACGCAGCCCGAGATCGACCGTGCGCTCGATCCCCTCGTCCGTCGGCAGCGCGCGGACCTCCTCCCGGAACGCCTGGTAGTTGAGCTTGCCGCGCGCGCTGAACTCGACGTTGCGCCCGCCGATGTTGCGCTCCGTGAACTCCGCGAAGGAGCGCGGCCCGTCGGCGATCGAGACGCCGCCGCCGATCTCGACGCTGCGCACCGGCCGCTCGCGGACGTCGACGACGAGGTCCTTCACCTCCGCCGGAACGTCGGGATCGAGGGTGCGCAGCGCGGCCGATCGAAAGATCCCGAGCCGGAGCAGCCGCTGCTGGGCCTGCGCGAGCTCCTCGCTGCCGAGCTTGTCGCCCGTGTCGAAGCCGAGCGCGTCCTTCACGACCTCCGTGTCGGTGCGCCGGTTGCCCTGCACGAGGATCGTGCCGGCCTTCACGCGCGGGCCCGGGATCGCCGTGAAGTGGACGTCCGCGACGGCCGGATCGGCCGGATCGCGGGCCCAGCTCGCGTCGACCTCGGCGAAGAGGTGGCCTTCGCGCGCGTACCAGCCGCGCAGCGCGACCCGATCGGCCTCCAGCCGGCGCAGCGAGAGCGGCGCGCGCGCGGCGAGGCGCACGGCAGAGAGCGGCTCGGCCTCGACATTGGGAAGTTTCGCAGGTCCATCGACGCGACGGATCGTCACCCGCGTCCCTTCCCGCACCGGGAGCGAGACCGTCGCCAGCCTCGTCGCCTCGTCGATCTCGACCTCGGGTCGTTCGACCTCGGCCTCGAGCCAGCCGTCGTCCCGCAGTCGCTCGGCGAGCGCGGCGCGGATCTTCTCCCAGAGCTCGTCCTCGAAGACCTCGCGCGGCCTGACGGCGACCGGCGCGGGCCGGTGCGCCGCGGCCGTGCCCGACAAGCCGAGCGGATCGAGCTCGTCCGAGGACGGCGCCCGGAGGCGCGCGGGCGTGCCGAGCTCACCCTCGAGCAGCTCCGCGACCTGCGCCCGCAGGCGATCGGCCTCCAGCCGCCGCAGCCCGGGGAACTCCACGCGCGTGACGCGCAGCGGCCGCCCCTCCCGCACCCGGAAGAGCACGATCTCCCGGCGGCGCAGCGGATCGCGCAGCTCCTCGGCGCGCACGACCGCGTCGTAGCGACCGGCCCGGCGCAGCGCGGTCGTCAGTCGACCCTCGAGCTCGCGGAGCATCGCGGCGTCGAGCAGCTCCTCGCCGTCGTATTGAAGCGCCACGCGCAGCGCCTCGTCATCCCAGAGCGTCGCGCCCTCGAAGCGCAGCTCGAGCTCGGGCCCCGCCCGCACCCGCAGCTCCAGCTCCACACCCGCCCCTCCCTCGCGCACGCGCACGATGGGCGGCTCGATTCGGGCGCGGAAATGGCCGATCTCGCGGAGTCGACGGCGCAGGCGGTCGAGCTCGGTGTCGAGGCGATCGAGATCCGCGACGTCGCCGGGGCCGATCAGCAGCGACTCGCGCACCAGCGCGTCGGGCGCGTCCGAGCGCAGCCGCACCGCCGCGATCCGCGTCGGCTCGCCCCGGGTCACTCGCAGCGCGAGCGTGACGCCGTCGGGCCCCTCCTCCTCGCGCGCCTCGACGCCGGCGTCGCGGTAGCCCATCCGCGCGAGCGCCTCGCGCGCCGCGACCGCCGCGTCGGTGCCCCGCTCGGCGCCCCACTCGTCGCCCGCGCGCAGGCCGGTCGCGCGACGGATCCGCTCCGCCTCCAGCGGCGGGACGCTCTCCACGTCGAGCCGCCGCAGCAGGCGCAGCCCGCTGACCACGAAGACGAGCGAGATTCGGCCGGGCCCCTCGTCCACCGCGCGCGCGCTCACGCCGCCGACCGGGCCGCGCAGGAAGAGGCGGACCAACGGCGTGCGCAGTTCGGCGCGGGGGAGCGGGCGCCCC
>CAYHCR010000549.1:0-3614 GCA_964354895.1 uncultured Myxococcales bacterium
CTTCGCTGCTGCAGGCGCTCGGGGAGAAGCACGACCCGGAGGCGGTGCGGCGGCTCTCGATCCTCGCCACGCAGCGGATCGTCCGGCACGCGCGCGGGCGGGATCCCCTGCAGGGCACGCTCTTCGTGGAGGCCGCGCTCGCGCACCGCGAGAACCCCGTGCTCGAGCGCATGGGCGAGCAACTCGCCGCGCGGATCGCGGCGGGCCAGCGACCGGACGGGACCTGCGGTGGTGGTGGATGGACGCTGCAGCGCGTGCTCGTCGCGACGGCCGACTGCGCGCGGGCCGTCGGCGCCTCCGACGTCACGCCGGCGGCGCGGCAGCGGGCGGCGGGCGTGCGGATCAAGGCGGGCGCCGCGTTCGAGCGCCACGCTGAGCTTGTGACGGACCCGTACACGGCAGCGGCAGCGCTGGCGAGCGGCGCGGTCCATGGCGCGCTGCAGGAGAAGCTCCGCGAGCGCGTCCGCAAGGCGATCGTCGACGCGGGCGCGGGCGCGAAGAAGCTCCCGGTGGACGATCAGGTCCTGCGGACCGACGGCTCGAGACCCAGCGAGCTCGAGGCGACGGCGCTCGCGGTGCTCGCGCTCGATCCGATCAAGGATCAGGGGCTGCGCGCGGACCTCGGCTCGTTCCTGCTCGGTGGGTACTCGGCCGGGCGCGGCTTCGGCGACGGTCAGGCGAACCTGCACGCGCTGCGCGCGGTCGTCGAGCTGTTCCGCGAGCCGCCGCCCCGCGAGGTGAAGATCGAGCTGCTCTTCGACGATCACCCGATCGCCGAGGGCGTGCTCGATCAGGAGAAGCTCAAGCAGATCGTGACGCTCGACGCGCTCGTCCCCGACGCCGCCGGCACCCACACGTACGGCGTGCGCGCGACGCCGCCGCTGCCGGGCCTCGGGTTCTCCCTGGAGCTCGAGACGTGGGTCCCGTGGGAGACCGAGGTGGCGGACCAGGGGCTCGAGCTGACGAGCGAGCTCGTCGGCGCGCTCTCCGTCGGAAAGCCTGCGGAACTTCACCTCGTGGCGGCGGCGCCCGCCGGGCTGCCGCTCGAGCTCGTCAGCGCGCTGCCGGCGGGCGTGCAGGCTGACACCGCGAGCCTCGACCGCCTCGTCGCGGAGGGGCGGATCGCGTCGTTCGACACCGAGGACGGCGCGGTCCGGATCTCGATCGCCCCGCTGCAGCCCGGGCAGCTCTTCGACGCTCGCTACCGGGTGGTCCCGACGCTCGCCGGTTCGATGCGGCCGCGCGCCTCGTCGCTCTCGAGCCCGTCGCGGCCGAGCGCCATGCACCACGTGCCGCCGGTGGTCTGGAAGATCGCGCCGTAGGTCGTGCCCGCCGCGCCGTCGCCGCGAGGTGGGGGCGGCGGCCGGTGCACCTGCGGAACTTTCGCCCCGTGGGGGCGCTCTCCGCGCGATATCGGAGCGGCCGTTTCGTTGCGTCGCTCCGGTTTCGAGGCCCAGATAGGCGCGTGTCCGCCCTCGGTCGCTCCCTCGGCTCTTTGCCGCGCGGGCTCTACGTCCTCTTCGTCGCGACGCTCCTGAACCGGGCCGGTGCCTTCGTGCAGCCGCTCCTGCTGTTCTGGCTCACGACGGCGAAGGGTGTCCCGATCGCGCAGGCGGGTCTCTTCGTCTCCTTGTGGGGCGCAGGCGCGCTCGTCGCGGCGCTCATCGGTGGCACGCTCGCGGATCGGATCGGGCGCAAGCGCACGATGCTGCTGGGCTGGGGCCTCGCGGGGCTCGTGCTGCTCGGCATGGCGTTCGCCGAGAGCCTCGCGGTCGTGGCGCTCTGCGTCTTCCTCGTGCCCGCGACGGCGGATCTCTCCCGACCGGCCATGCAGGCGGCGGTCGCCGATCTCGTGCCCGAGGTCGATCGGCCACGGGCGTACGGCGCGCTCTATTGGGCGGCGAACGTCGGCTTCGCGATCGCGCCGCTGCTCGCCGGGATCGTCGCGGACGTCGATTGGCGCCTGCTGTTCGTGATCGACGCCGCGTCGACGTGGCTCTGCGCGATCGTCGTCGCGTTCGCGCTGCCCGAGACGCGTCCGGCCGAGGCGTCGCGCGAGGGCGCGCTCGCGGGGCTGCGACCGGTGCTCCGGGATGGCCCGTTCCTCGCGCACGCCGGGCTCGGGTTCCTGCTCGCGATCGCCTTCTACCAGTCGGTCGGCCCGCTCGCGCTCGCGGTGCAGGGCGCCGGCCTCGACGCGAAGACCTTCGGCCGCATCGTCGCCGTGAACGGGCTGCTGATCGTGCTGCTGCAGGTGCCGCTCACGCGCTGGCTCGGCCGCTTCACGGCGCCCGTTCAGCTCGCGCTCGGCGCGGCGCTCACCGGGATCGGGTTTGGCACGCACGCGTTCGCGAGCGACGCGATGGGCTTCGTCGTCGGGGTGACGATCTGGACGATGGGCGAGATCTTCGTCGCGCCCGCCGGGCCTGCCATCGTCGCCGCGCTGGCTCCGGCGTCGCGGCGCGGGCGCTACCAGGGCGTCTGGTCGTTGTCGGCGGCGGCCGGCGGGCTCGTCGCGCCCGCCCTCGGCGCGTGGCTCTGGGCGGTGGCGGGCCCGTCCGTGCTCTGGCCGTCGGTGGCGCTGCTCTGCTTTGGCGTCGCGGCAGGTCAGCTCGTCGCGGGGCGGGCGCGGGAGCGGCGCGCCGGGGTCACCACGGCGCCGGCCGGTAGTCCTTGAGGAACTGTCCCCAGAGGTGCACGCCGGTGTTCGCGGAGACGAAGATCGGATCGACGATCCGCGCCGCGCCGTCCTGCGCGTCGAGCGGCGGCGCGAAGTTGTGGTCCTGCACCTTGCGCTCCGCGAGGCCGACCGGGTCTTCGTCGGTGATCCAGCCGGTGTCGACCGCGTTCATGTGCAGCCCGTCCTTCACGTAGTCCGGCGCGCTCGTGCGGGTCATCATGTTGAGCGCGGCCTTCGCCATGTTCGTGTGCGGGTGTTTGTCGGTCTTCTTGGCCCGGTAGAACTGCCCCTCCATCGCCGAGACGTTCACCACGTGCTGCGCGCCGGTCTGGACGCGCAGCAGCAGCGGCTTGAGCCGGGCGTTGAGCAGGAAGGGCGCGATCGCGTTGACGAGGTGGACCTCGAGCAGCTCTGCGGTCGGGACCTCGGCGAGCGTGAGCCTCCACGAGTTGCGATCGCGCAGATCGAGCTGCTGGGCGTCCAGATCGTACCGACCATCCGGGAAGGTGTGCGCCGGCAGCTCCTCTTCGCCGGGCAGCGGCACGAGCGAGAGCTCCGCCGGCGCGACGATCCCGAGGCCCGTCGCCCGGCCCCCTGCCTGGGCGAGCAGCGCCTGCAGCGAGGCCTCCTCCCGCGCCGGTTCGCGGCCGCCGAGGCGGGCCACGAGCGCGTCGTGCGAGGCGACGAGCGGGCGGACCTCGGCCGGGAGCTCGTCGGGCGGGAGCGCCTCGACCGGCAGGAGGTGGCGGTACCAGCCGGGCGGCCGTCGCACGGTCTGGCAGGCGTTGTTGAGGAGGTGATCGAGCCGCGGCTCGGTCTCGAGCAGGTGCCGGCAGAGCTGCTCGACGCTCGGGAAGTGGCGCAGATCGACGCCGAAGATCCGCAGGCGTTCCCGGAACGAAGTGAAGTCCGGCTCGCGCGCGTAGCGCAGCGC
>CAYHCR010000550.1:0-3607 GCA_964354895.1 uncultured Myxococcales bacterium
GGCGACAAGCGCGCCACGGCCGTGAAGAAGTACCTCGGCGGCCTCGGGATCGCGGGCAACCGCCTGCGGACCGTCTCCTACGGCGAGGAGCGCCCGTCGTCGCGCAGCGCGGACGAGGGCGGCTGGGCGCAGAACCGCCGCGCCGAGTTCGTGGTGACCGGCCAGAAGTGAGCCGCACCACGCTCCTTCGGCTCGCGGGGCTGCTCGGGCTCGTCGCCGCTGCCACGGGTTGTTATCCGTGGTGGATGGGCGCCGAGCTCGATCGCAAGGTCCTCGCCAGCGAGAACGCCAGCAAGGAGACGCGCGCAAAGCAGGACGAGCTGCGCCGCGACTTCGACGGCAAATTCGACGAGCGCCTCGCACGCATCGACAAGTCGATGGAGGCGTTCGAGAAGAGCGCCTCGATCACCACCGCGGACGTGAGCTCCCGCGTCGACGAGCTGCTGACCCAGGTCCAGGGTCTGCGCGGCGTGATCGAGCAGGCGGGCTTCGCCAACGAAGACCTCAAGCGGCGGCTCGACGAGCTCGACAGCAAGCTCGTCGCGCTCGGCGGCGACAAGGCGATCGAGAAGGCGGCCGCGAAGAAGGCGCTCGCCGAGGTCGAACGGCCCGCCGACAAGAAGGCGTTCTTCGCGCTCGCGAAGGGCTACCACGCAAAAAAGGAGTGGAGCTTCGCCCGGCCGCTGCTCGCCGAGTTCACACAGAAATGGAAGTTCGACGAGCTCTCGC
Organism: uncultured Myxococcales bacterium; assembly: GCA_964354895.1. Classification (GTDB taxonomy): domain Bacteria; phylum Myxococcota; class Myxococcia; order Myxococcales; family Vulgatibacteraceae; genus CAYHCR01. The sequence goes on from CAYHCR010000550.1 coordinate 730, forward strand.
CCGAGGCGCAGCTGCTCATCGGCGACAGCTGGTTCGCAGAGAAACAGTGGCGCGCGGCGATCCTCGAGTACCAGAAGATCCGCGAGACGTGGCCCAAGTCCAAGCAGCTCCCGGACTCGCTCTACAAGCTCGGCGTCTGCTTTCTGGAGCTCGGGCTCAAGGACGAGGCGCGGCTGTTCCTGGAAGAGGCAGCGAAATTCACGGCGCAGCAGGCCGGCAAGGACGCTCGCAGCAAGCTCAAAGACCTCGGGGGCGGGAAGCCGCCGCCGCCCAAGAAGCCGTAAGGAGCTCCATGCGTCGCACGTCCTCCGCCACCGTCACGTTTGCGTCGATCGCCGTGCTGGCGCTGCTCTCCGCGTGCGGCGCGCCCTCGAGCGCGTCCCCTGCGCCGGTCGTCACCGAGGCGCCCGCCGCCGTCGCTTCGCCTGTCGCCGCGCCCGTCGCGGTCGCGGTCGCAGCGCCGGTGCCCGCGGGCCCTGCCGTCGCGCGTACGCCGCTGGCCCTCCTCGTGACGGGAGATGTATGGGGCGAATACGCCCCATGTGGTTGAAAGATGAACCCGGCGGGCGGTCTGCCTCGCCGAAACACGGTGGTCTCCGAAGAAGCGGGCAAGGGCCCGGTGCTGGTGCTCGACGGTGGCAACACCTTCGTCGAGCACGCCTCTGACAAGGTCGGCCCGCGGGAGCGCGCCCGCGCGGCGCTGATCCTCGAGGGCATGGCGAAGGTCGGGACGGCCGCGATGAACGTCGGCCACCGTGACCTCGGCTTCGGCGCTGCAGAGCTGCGCAAGCTGGCCGCGGCCCGGAAGATCCCGCTGCTCTCGGCGAACCTGCGCGGCGCGGATGGCGGCTCGCCCTTCGTGCCGCACCTGCTCGTGGAGCGAGGCGGCCTGAAGATCGGCGTGATCGGGCTCTGCGCGGCGCCCAACGCGGCGACGCCGATGCCGGCGGGTTTCACGGCGCTCGACGTGGTGGCGACGGCGAAGGCCGAGCTCGCGGCCGTGCAGGCAGAGGGCGCACAGCTGACCGTCGTGCTGCTCTCCGGCCCGCAGGACCTCGCCAAGGTGCTCGCGCAGCTGCCGGGCGTCGACCTCGTCTTCCCGACGGGCGACGGCTCGATCCAGCAGGCGTGGCAGCCGGCGCCGACGAGCGGCTTCGTCGTGGGCGCGGGGCAGAAGGGCAAGATGCTCTCCCGCGTTCGGCTCGGCTACGCGGCGTCGCGGCCGTTCGTCGACGCCGGCACGGCCGAGCGGGCGAGCAGCGAGCTGGAGTTCCTCGGCACGCGGCTCACCGACATGAAGAAGCGCGCCATGATCGCGCCCGAGGGCGATCGCGCGGCGCTCGAGCGGATGATCGAGCAGATCGAGAAGCGGCAGGGCGACGTGAAGCAGAAGAGCCTCGCCGCCCCCGATCCGAGCAAGCCGACGCTGGCGCACGACTTCGTCAACCTCGGCAAGGAGCTCGCGGACGACCCCGGGCTCCTCAAGGCGGTCGAGGCCTTCGAGAAGGCGCACGGCAAGAACGTCGACGGCCACGACGGGCACGCCCACTGACGCGGGCCCCCCGCCGGCTCGTCAGCCCTCGCGCTGGCGGTCGAGCCGATCGGCGTGCGCGGCGAGGTGCTCGAAGAGTCCGATGAAGACCGAGGCGACCGGGACCGCGAGCAGCGCGCCGGTGAAGCCGAAGGTCCGCTCGCCCGCCAGCAGGCTGAAGGCGATGACGGCCGGGTGGATCTTCGCCGCCGAGCCCATGATCTTCGGGTTGAGGAAGTAGGCCTCGAGGGCGTGGATGCCGACGATCCACGCGAGCGCGGCGGCCCCTTTTCCGAAGCCCTGCGTGAGTCCGACGAGCACGATCGGCACCGTCGAGATCACCGAGCCGAAGATCGGGATCGCGGAGAGCACCGTCGCGATCGTCGCCAGCACGAAGGCGAACTTCACCTTCAGCAGCAGCAGGCCGATCAGCGTCAGTGCGCCGTTCACGAGGCAGATGACGAGCTGGCCGCGTACGACGCCGGAGAGGCGCTCGTCGAGCCGCTGCAGGAGCTGGTCGAAGTCGCCGTGCAACGCCCGCGGGACCGTCGCGCGCGCGAAGCGGTGGATGCGCGGGACGTCGACGAGCACGAACGCCGAGACCATCAGCAGGAAAAAGAACACGAAGAGGCCGTCGAGCGTGCCGGCGACGATCCGCCGAGACGCCGCGAGCGCGGCCGGCAGACCTTCCTGCACCCAGACCTCGAGGCCGTGGCGCGCTTCGCCGAGGGCGGCGTCGAGATCGACGCGCAGCTTCGTGCCGGAGGGCGACGGCGCGACGACGTCACCGCTGTCGCCCACGACGAGCTCGACCGGCATGCCGCGCGCCGACAGCCACGCCTCGCCCTCGACCGCGTAGGCGAGCCGGCGCTCGGGCGTCAGCCCCTGCACGAAGTCGCGCGCCTCCGCGCTCATCCGGGCGACCTCGCCGTAGAGGCGCGGCACGACGGCGCTGCCGAAGCCGGCGATCGCCGCGAAGAAGCAGGCGTAGATCAGCACGATCGCGCCCCAGCGCGGCAACGCGCGGCCTCCGAGCTTCCACCGCGAGAGCCGATCGACGAGCGGCGAGACGACGTACGCGATCAGCAGCGCCGCGAGGAAGGGGGTGAGGATCTCGCGGAAGAGCACCAGCACCGCGAGGATCGAGCCCCAGAGGAGCGCGACGAGGAGGACGTGCCGGCGGGCCGGCGTCAGGAGCGGTTCGTGGGCCACGGGGCGGTGCGTAGCGCGCCCGCGGCGGGGGCGCAACGCGGTTTGACCGGACGCGGCGCGCTCTGCTACCCCTTCGCGCTTCCGATCGACGGAGAGTTGGCATGTCCCTGCCGTGCGTGTCTCGCAGCCTCCGCC
>CAYHCR010000551.1:0-3601 GCA_964354895.1 uncultured Myxococcales bacterium
GAGCACCGCGCGGATCCTCGCGTGCGCGAACGAGGTGATCGCGAAGAACGAGGCCCGCAAGGACAAGCGCCTCTTCACGACCGCGGGCGCCGGAGAAAAGGTGTGCGTCGTCGTCGCGCCCCGGGAAGAGGACGAGTCGCGCTTCGTGATCGAGGAGCTCAAGCGCTCGATCAAGCAGGGGCGCCGCGCCGGCGACCACGCGATTCTCTACCGCACGAACCTGCAGAGCCGTCCGTTCGAGGAGCTGCTGCGCATCGAGGGGATCCCGTACGAGCTCGTCGGCGGCCAGGAGTTCTTCGACCGGCGAGAGGTGAAGGATCTCATCGCGTACCTGCGCGCGATGCTCAACGATCGCGACGAGGTCTCGCTCTCGCGCATCGTGAACTTCCCGCCGCGCGGCATCGGCGAGACGACGCTCGAGCGGCTGCGGACGTGGGCCGAGGCGAACCACTCGACGCTCTCCGCGGCGATCCGCGCCGGGTCCGAGGGGCGCATCGAGGAGGTCCACGCGCAGGCGCCGAAGCTCCAGGCGTTCGTCGCGCTGATGGGCGAGCTCGGCGCGCGGCTCAAGAAGGGCACCGCGACGGAGGTCTGCCGCGAGCTGCTCGAGCGGACGGGCTACCGCGCGGCGGTCGCGGCCGAGTACGCGTCGCAGGAGGCGGCGGGCAAGCGGCTCGCGCGCATCGACGAGTTCCTCGCGAGCCTCGCGCGCTTCGAGCAGCGGGAGGGCAAGAGCGCCTCGCTCTCCACGTACCTCGCGCAGCTCGCGCTCGATCGCCGCGACGAGGAGCCGGGGGAGGGCGGCGACGAGGTCCGGCTCTCGAGCCTCCACTCGGCCAAGGGGCTCGAGTTCCAGGTCGTCTTCCTCGTCGGCTGGGAGGAGGACGTCTTCCCGCACAAGGGCATGCAGGGCGCGCCGCAGGACCTGCCTGAGGAGCGTCGGCTCGCCTACGTCGGGATCACGCGGGCGCGGGAGCGGCTCTACGTGACGCGCTGCGCGGCGCGCGTGCAGCGCAACCGGGAGGTCGAGCGGATCCCGTCGCGATTTCTCGAGGATCTTCCGGCCGACGCGATCGAGCGGATCGACGTCGCGGCCTCGACGGAGGCCTCGGAGCGACGCGCGGAGACCTTCTTCTCGGACCTGCTCGGCAAGCTCGGCGGGCCGAACGCGCCGCTCGCGCTGCCGGCGCTGCCGCTGGGCCTGCCGCCGCCGGCCCCGCTGCGCCAGCCGCTCGTGGCCCCGCTGCGCCAGGCGCTCGTGGCTCCGCCGCGCGAGCCGCTCGTGGCAGCGCCGATCCCCGCCCCATCCAGGGTAGAGATGCCCGCGCAGGTCGCCGGATTCCTGGCCAGCTTCCGCCCGACCCCCCGAACGCCCCCTGCGGAATCGCCAGCAGATCCGCCCTCCGATCCCGCGATCCCTTGACACTCCCCGCTCGGATCGATTACACGCCCACACTCCGTCGGTCGTCCGGGACGTCCCGGGGACGCTTCACGCCCGTCGACGGTCGCAGTTCGATCGCTTCCAGGGCACACCGCCGCATCGAGGCAAGAAGATCGTCATGAGCACGCACAGCGCCCAGAAGGGCGAGCACAAGCGCAAGTGGTTCATCGTCGATGCCCAGGACAAGGTCCTCGGTCGTCTCTCGAGCCAGGTCGCTTCGATCCTGAAGGGCAAGCACACGCCCCTCTACACGCCGTCGATGGACACTGGCGACTTCGTCGTCATCGTCAACGCCGGCAAGGTCAAGCTGACGGGCACGAAGGAGACCGACAAGAAGTACTACCGCATCGGCCTCCAGGGCATGCCGGGCTCGCTCAAGACGACCTTCGCCCGCGACCTCCGTGCCAAGCACCCGGAGGACCTCGTGAAGAACGCGGTCCGAAAGATGCTGCCGCGGACCGTGCTGGGTCGGGCGATGTTCTCGAAGCTGAAGGTCTACGCGGGCAACGAGCACCCGCACGCCGCGCAGCAGCCGCAGGCGCTCACCGTCAAGGCGTAAGGGAAAAAGCATGGCCACCGCGCAGAAGTGGTACGGGACCGGTCGTCGCAAGGAGTCGGTCGCTCGCGTCTACATCGCGACCGGCGAGGGCAAGGTCACGATCAACGACCGCCCCATGGACGAGTACTTCGGTCGTGAGACCTCGAAGATGGTCGTCTTCCAGGCCCTCGAGGTCGTCGAGCAGAAGGGCAAGATGGACATCTCGGTGACGGTCGTCGGCGGCGGGCTCTCGGGCCAGGCCGGCGCGATCCGCCACGGGATCTCGCGGGCGCTGCTCGAGTTCAACCCCGAGTTCCGCCCCCTCCTGAAGAAGGCCGGTTTCCTCACGCGCGACGCCCGCGCTGTCGAGCGTAAGAAGTACGGCCAGCCCGGCGCGCGCAAGCGGTTCCAGTTCAGCAAGCGCTAAGCCGCGATCTCGTCTCGGCCTTCGCTCCTCCGTTGGGAGCGTTGCCGAGATCGACGCGATGGCTTCACCAGACGCCCTGCCGGCCGGAAGGTCGCGCGGGGCGTCTTCGTTGTGCGACGCCCCCCAAAGCGGCGAGGCGCGATGGCGCCGGTGTGGGACAACCTCGCACCGATCCGTCCAGCGACTGGACGGTCTGAGCCCTCCCATGGATATGGGGGCCTCCAAACCATTGAAATCATAGCGTATATCGGACGGGTTGCGTCGGCCTGCGCAGGCATGGATCCTGCGTATCGCGCGCCCGAACCGGAGGTCTCATGCGTCGCCTGCTCCCCGCGCTCGTGCTCACTTCTCTCTCTCTCTCGCTCTTCGCCTGCAGCGACGAGGAGCCGGCGGTCCCGGGCTCGTGCAACGACGGGGTCGCGTGCCCCGCCGGCACGACCTGCCTCGATGGCCTCTGCGCGTCGGATGGCGACGGTGACGCGATCCCCGGTGGCACCGACAACTGCCCCGACGTCGCGAACCCCGACCAGGCGGACGGCGACGCCGACGGGATCGGCGACGCGTGCGACGACGACGACGGCGGCCCCGACGGCGACGGCGACGGGATCGGCGACGACGACGACAACTGCCCGGGCCTCGCGAACCCCGACCAGCTCGACACGGACGGCGACGGTCAGGGCGACGCGTGCGACGCGGACGACGACGGCGACGGCGTGGCGGACGGCGACGACAACTGCCCGGCGCTCGCGAACCCCGATCAGCTCGACGCCGACGGCGACGGCCGCGGCGACGCCTGCGACGGGGACGACGACGGCGACGGCGTGGCGGACGTGGACGACCTCTGCCCGCTGCTGCCGAACCCCTCGCAGGCCGATCAGGACCAGGATGGCCTCGGCGACGCGTGCGACGACGACCTCGACGGCGACGGCACGGACGACGATCTGGACAATTGTCCGTTCGTGAGCAACCGCGATCAGGTCGACACCGACGGCGACGGCGCGGGCGACGCGTGCGACGACGACGACGACGGCGACGGCGTGCGCGACGACCGGGACAACTGCCCCGGCACCGCGAACTCGAACCAGCGCGACTCGGACGGCGACGGGATCGGCGACGCCTGCGAAGGTGACCAGGACGGCGACGGCGCGCCGGACGGCTCGGACAACTGCCCGGCGATCGCCAACCCGGATCAGCG
>CAYHCR010000552.1:0-3601 GCA_964354895.1 uncultured Myxococcales bacterium
AGCCAAGTGATCCGCTCGCCCTGGTGCTCGTAGAAGATCCACAGCAGCGTCGCGCTCCCGAAGAGCACGATCGCCGCGGCGAGGATCGTCGACCGGAAGCGGACGATCAGCGCCCACGCGTAGAGGAATCGCGCGCGCAGCGTGGAGGGAGGCCGGGGACGCACAGGCGATCCGCTAGCACCTTCGGCGCACCCGTGCGAGCGGCGCTATCGGCGACCCCCGCCGCGCTCCGACGGCGCAACGCTGCCGCGGTAGGCTCCTCCCCATGCACCTCGCCCTCCTCCGGCGCCGGGACCTCGCGGGTCCGGCGGGCGCCTTCGGCCTCCTTTTCCTCTTCGCTGCGTGCGCCTCGACGCCGAAGGGTGTCCCTGGCGCCGAGGGCGCGGCGTGCGAGCGCCACGCCGACTGCGCGGACGGGGCGCTGTGCGACGACACCGAGGAGGTCTGCGTCGCCGACGAGTGTACGACCGGCGACGACTGCGGACCGCGCAACGTCGGCGAGAGCCGCTGCAGCACGATCGAGGGCGGGCCAGCCGTGCAGCGCTGCGACTTCGACGGCTACCGCTGCATGGAGTGGTCGGGCGAGGCGTGCCCGACCGGCGCGACGTGCGGCGCGGGGCCCGCGGGCGCGGCCTGCCTCGGCCCCGACGGGACGGTCGTCGTCCCGCCCGACGACACGAACGATGACGCGGCCGACGCGGCCGGCGGAGACGAGGGATGAGCGATCCCAAGGCGGACATCCCGATCGACGTCGAAGAGAGCCCGGATCCCTCGTCGGTGGCGGAGGCGCGCGCGGCCGAGGCCGCAGAGCTGCTCGCCGCCTACGAGCGCGAGGCCCGGGCGCTCGGCGCGAGCCCCGAGGCCGCGCTGCTGTTTCACGAGATCGGCCGGCTCTGGGAGGAGCAGCGATCGCCCCGCAACGCGGCGATCGCGTTCCAGAACGCATGGAAGATCGACCCGCGGCTGCTGCCGAACGTGCGCGCCGCGCGGCGGCTCTTCACCGAGGTCGGCAACCACGCGATGGTCGTCCAGCTGCTGGACGCCGAGGCCGAGGTCGTCGAAGGGGCCGACGCCCGCGCCGAGCTCCTCTTCGAGAAGGGGCTCGTGCTCGAAGAGAAGCTCGGCCGGATCGATGACGCGCTCACCTGCTACGAGAAGGCGCTCGAGCTCTCGCCGCGCAGCCTCGCGGTCCTCGATCACCTCACCGCGTTCCACGCCGACGCCAAGACGCCGATCGAGCTTGCCGAGCTGCATCGACGGACCGCCGCCGCGCTCGAGGACCCGGCGCTCGCCGCCCGCCACCTCGCGATCGCCGCCGGCCTGCTCGAGGATCGCGCCGGGAAGATCGACGAGGCGGCGCGGCTCTGGCGCGAGGCGTTCGCGAGAGATCGTCGCGAGCCGATCGTCTGCGCCGCCGTCGCGCGTCACGCCGAGCGCGAGGGCGACTGGACGGAGCTCGTGGCGGTGCTCGCGGCGCACGCGGAGCTCGAAGGCGCCAACGCCGCGCCGATCTACGTCCGTATGGCGAAGGTCTACCGGGATCGCCTCGGCCGCGAGGAGGACGGGATCTCGGCGCTGCTGGCCGCCCGCCGCGCGGCGCCCGCCGACGCGCTCGTGCTCGGCGAGCTCGCGCGACTGCATGAGATCCACGGCCGCTGGGAGGAGCTCGCGGAGGTGCTGCGCGCGCGGATCTCGTCGCTCTCCGACGAGGCCGAGATCGTCTCGCTGAACCTTCGCCTCGGCGCGCTCTTCGAAGAGAAGCTCGACCGCAAGGACGAGGCCGTGGCGCGCTACCGCTCGGTGCTCGCGCTCCAGCCGGCGAACGCGGCCGCGCTCGCCTCGCTCGGCAAGCTCTGCCACCAGCGAGCCGACTGGGACGGCCTGCTGCAGACCTACGAGGCCGAGATCGCGGCCGCCGACGAGCCGAAGTCGCGCGCGGCGAAGATCTACAAGGCCGCCGAGATCCTCGAGGAGCGCCTCGGCCGCACCGAGGAGGCGATCTCCCGCTACAACCAGATCCTGCAGCTGCAGCCGGGGTACCTGCCGGCGCAGAAGGCGCTCACCCGGCTCTACGAGCGGCAGGGGCGCTTCGCCGAGCTCGTCGCGATGCTCGAACAGGATCTGGCGACCATGCAGGATCGCGATCAGATCATCGCGACGCTGCAGCGCATCGCGGAGCTCTGCGACGAGCGGCTCAACGACGCGCCTCGGGCGGTCGGCGTCTGTCGCCGCATCCTGGAGGTCGCGCCCGATCACCTGCCGACGGTGCGGGCGCTCGGCCGACTCGCGGAGAAGGCGAAGCAGTGGGAGGACGTCGTCCGCGCCAACGAGCTCGAGGCGGCGCTCGCGGGCGATCAGCGACAGGTCGTCTCGCTGCTGCACCGAAACGCAGAGCTGCTCGAGGAGCCGATCGGCGATCAGGATCGCGCGATCGAGGCGTATCGAAAAGTCGTGCAGCTCGCGCCCGGTTATCTCCCGGCGCTGAAGTCTCTGGGCAAGCTCTACGCGCAGAAGGGGCGCTTCGCGGAGCTGATCGAGATGTACCGGCAGGAGGCCGAGGTCGCCGCCTCGGCGGAGCACGCCGCGACGCTCGTCTTCAAGATCGGCGAGCTCTACGAGCGCAAGCTGGCCCAGGAAGATCGGGCGATCGCGGCGTACCGCGAGGTGCTGACGAACGCGCCGACGCACCTGCCCGCGCTGCGCGCGCTCGCCCGGATCTACCGCGAGCGCCGCGCCTGGGATCAGCTCGTGGAGGTGCTCCGCGAAGAGGCCGCCGCGCGCGTCGACCCGGGCGAGCGCAGCCACGTCCTGTTCCAGATCGCCGAGCTCTTCGAGGAGCAGCTCGGCCGCGCCGATCAGGCGATCGACGCGCACCACGAGGTGCTGCGCCTTCAGCCGGCCCACGCGGCCTCTCTCCGCGCGCTCGAGCGGCTCTACGCGGCCTCCGGCGCGATCCGGGATCTCGTGCAGGTCCACGAGCGGGAGCTCGCGGGGGCGCAGGGGCCCGCGAAGGCGACCGCGTACCTGAAGCTCGCGCGCCTCTGGATCGATCGGCTCGGGGATCCGGCCCGGGCCGCGCAGTGCTGCGAGGGGGCGCTCTCCGCCGAGCCGGGCCACCTGCTCGCGCTCACGCTGCTGGATCGCATCCGGACCACGCAGGGCGATCGCGGGCGCCGGGCCGACGTCCGGGGCCGCCTCGCCGCGAAGACCACCGATCGGCGCGCGGCGGCCGCGCTGTGGCTCGCCGCAGCGGCAGACCGTGAACGCGCGACGAGCGGTCAGCTCCCGCTCGAGGAGCTCCGGCGCGCCTATGCGTCGGACCCGAGCGATCCGCGCGCCATCGAGGCGTGCGAGCGGGCGCTGCGCAAAGCTGGCGATCACGCCGGCGTCGCGCAGCTGATCGCCGCGCGCATCGAGACGTCCGGCGATCTCGGCGAGCGCGCCGCGCTGCTCTTTCAGCTCGGCGAGCTCTGCGAGTGGTGGCTGGGCGATCGCGGCCGGGCCGTCTCGGCCTACCGCGAGGTCCTCGCCGCACGCCCGGGCCACCTCCCGGCGCTGCGCGCGCTGCGCCGCGTGCTCTCCGCGCTGCAGGACCACGCGG
>CAYHCR010000553.1:0-3596 GCA_964354895.1 uncultured Myxococcales bacterium
GCGGAGCAGCTCGATCAGCTCATTGCGGGTCATGGCGAGGAGGTCTCCGAGTTCGACATCGGGGGCGGACGGGCGGAACGAGGGCGCGGTCGAGGTCGCGCCTGCGCGGCGGACCTCGGGGCCGCGGAGGGCGACGGCGCGGTGGCGGGAGACCTCGACGGGCGGCGCGGTCGGGACGCGCGAGCCGCGCAGGAGGAATCGCTCGCAGGGCGCCGCGGTCGAGGGGAAATCGCCGCGCCCCGGCTGCAGGCGGCACGGGCCGAGCCAACGGCCCGCGGGGCCGCGGACCATCGGCCGCCACACCATGCAATTGCCGCAGACCTTCGCGCCGGGCTCGAGCGTCGCGAGCACCTCGCCGAGCGGATCGTCCCCGGCGGGTGCAGCGGACCTCTCGGGCGGATCGTCGGGCGCACCGGACATGGCGGCAAGCTAGAGAGCGCGCCGCGGCCGGTCAACGCCGCACGTTGACGCCGGCGGGCGCGGTCGGTAATCGGAGGGGGCGGAGGGGTGATGGGGGAGAGTCGGGCGCCGGACGCGCTGGCGGGCATCAGCTCGCGGCGCGTGCAGAAGGCGATGCGGGAGCTCGAGGCGCTCGTGGCGGCACGCCCCGAGGACGTCCGCTCGCGCGTGCGCCTCGCGCGCCTGCACCGGCTGGCCGGGGAGCTCCCGCAGTCGTCGCGCTGGTACCGCGAGGGCGCAGACCTGCTCATCGCGCGGGGCCTGCCGCTCAAGGCGATCGCGCTCGTGCGCGAGCTGCTCGAGGCGCGCCCCGACGACACCGAGGCGCTCTTCGTGCTGGCGCGGGCCTTCGCCCGGTCGGCGCGGCGCCGGGGAGACACCACCGCAGAGGTCGCGATGCCGCTCGGCACCGGCCGGCACCACGTCGCGCGGCCGCTCGAGCTCGAGATCACCGGCGAAGCGGTGCTCGACGCGTCGGAGCTCGTCGCGGTCCATGAGGTCGAGGAGCTCGAGGCCGAGGAGAGCCCGGAGCTCCCCGTGCGCCACGCCGCGCGGACGACCTCCGGGCGGCACAAGTTGCCGGCGGAGGCGCCGCCGCGCACGACCTCCGGGCGGCACAAGTTGCCGGCGGAGGCGCCGCTGCCGAGGACCTCACCGGGCCGCGCCCGCGTGACGGCCGAGGCGATCGCGCGCGCCGGCGAGGCGCCCGCGCGGACCACGTCGGGCCGGCTCAAGCTCCCGCCCGACGACGGCAAGGGCTCCGTCTTCGCCGCGCTCCTGCGCGAGGCGACGGGCGTCTTCCGTCGGGAGTCCGGCCGCTCCGTTCCTGCGCCGGACGCGCCCGCCCCGCCGGACGAGGCCGCAGAGCTGCCCGATGCGGCGTGGGACGGGCCGACGACGGCGATGAGCGCGGCAGAGCTGCTCACGCTGGCGAGCGCGACCGCGAAGGGGCGCCCGGTCCCGCCGGACGAGGCCCAGGCCGCGCTCGAGCGGGTGCCGCTCTTCTCCAAGCTCGGCGCCGCTGCCTTCCGCGAGCTCGCCGCGGGCGTCGTGCTCCGGCCGCTCGCAGCCGGGGAGACGCTCTTCCAGCAGGGTGACGACGCGACCTCGTTCTTCCTCGTGGCGGAGGGAGAGATCGAGCTGGTGCGGCGGGTGCGCGGCCAGCTCAAGCCGCTCTATTCGGTGCGCGACGGCGAGGTCTTCGGCGTCTTCGGGCTCTTCTCGGGCCAGAAGCGCGCGTCGATCGCCCGCGCGCGCCGCTCGTCGACCGTGCTCGAGGTGCCGGCGGGCGCGCTCGGTCGCCTCGTGCAGAACCACCCGCCCGCGCGCAAGGTCGTGCGCGACTTCTACACGGAGCGGCTGCTCACGGGCCTCTTCGCGGTCCTGCCCGGCTTCGAGTCCCTCGCGCCGTTCCAGCGGCTCACCGCCGCTCGCGCCTTCGTCCATCGTGACGTCCCCGCCGGCACGCGGCTCGGCGAGCCGGGCGCGGTCGCCAACACGCTGCTGCTCGTCGAGCGCGGGGAGCTCGAGGTCGTCCGGCCCCACGGGCCGGGGCGGCAGGAGTCCGTCGCGCGCGTCGGCCGCGGCCAGCTGCTCGGGGTGCTCTCGGGGCTCGTCGGACGGCCGAGCACCTGCAGCGTGATCGCGCGCGGGGACGTCACGGTGGCAGAGCTGTCCACGAAGAGCTTCGCGGCGCTGCTGACCGCGACCCCGGAGCTGCGGGGCTTGCCGGATCGGCTCCACGAGGAAGGGATGCTGGTCTACGAACAGCTCTTCGTCGCGGACGGGCTGACGGGCGAAGCGCCCCCGGCCTGATCAGGTCAGCTTCACGACCACGTAGAAGAACAGCGCGACGGCCCCGAGGATCGTCGGGCCGAACGTCCCGAGCAGCGCGGTCGGGAGCGGCAGGTGGTAGCGCTCGCGCCACGCCAGGCCCCGGACCACGCGGCGCCAGACGCCCGCGACGCCCGGCACGAACCCGAGCCCGCCGAGCAGCCCGAACGGCAGTGCAGCAACGCCGCCCGCGCGGGACCACAGCACGAGCTCGTAGGCGTCGCGGAACGTCGGCTTCGCGCCCTGCCATCGCAGCCACTGCCGCTCCCAGGCCGCCTGCACGGCGCCCAGGCCGAAGGTGCCAGCGCCGAACACGGCGAAGACGCACCAGGCGCCCAGCGCCATCGTCCAGCCCCGGGGGAGCTGCGAGCCCCAGCGCATCGAGTCCCAGATCAGCACCGCGACCCAGAGCGCGAAGGGCAGCGCCTCCAGCCAGCTCGCGCACAGGGCGAACCAGGCGCGATCCCAGCCGCCGACGGCCGGCGGGCGACCGAGCGCGCGGGCCGGCGAGAACGCGATGCGGAAAGCGGTGCGGAAGAACGGTCCGACGCGGCCGGTCCGCGCCACCCACGCGAGCGTGACGGGGGCCGGCTCGACCGCGAAGGCGACGGGCAGCGCCGCAGGGAGGACCTCGGCCGGCGCCGGAGCGTCGGTCGGCTTCGGCGCGTCGGAGTCATTCATGCGCTTGACACTACGCTCCGCAGGCGACCGGATCCACGCATGGCCTTCTTCCAGACCCCTCCCGCGCTCGGCCACGGCCTGCGCGACGACCGCGTCCTGCGCGGCCACCTCGCGTCGTTGCCGGAGGAGATCCGGCGCGACGCGATGCCGGCGCTCGAGGAGCTCGGCGCGCTCTCGACCGGCGAGCTCTACCAGCTCCAGCTCGAGGATCGCCTCGCCGAGCCGCGCCACCTGCCGTTCGATCCGTGGGGTCGGCGCGTCGATCGCATCGAGCTGACCGCGTCGTGGAAGCGGGCCGCGGGGCTCGCGGCGACCTTCGGCCTCGTCGCGACGCCGTACGAGCGGCGGCACGGGGCGCACTCGCGCCAGGTCCAGGCGGCGCTCATCCACCTGTTTCATCCCTCCACGGACATCTTCACCTGCCCGCTCGCGATGACCGACGGCGCGGCGAAGACGTTGCTCGCGCACGGGGCGACGGCGCTCGCCGAGCGCGCGCTCCCGCGCCTGACGAGCCGCGATCCGAAGGTGATGTGGACGAGCGGCCAGTGGATGACGGAGCGCACCGGCGGCTCCGACGTCGGGCTCTCGGAGGCGACCGCGAGGCCGATCGGGGACGGGCGCTT
>CAYHCR010000554.1:0-3594 GCA_964354895.1 uncultured Myxococcales bacterium
CTCGACGATCGCGCCGAGCGAGCCGTCCGGTGCGAGCTGCGCGGTCACCGCGATCTGTCGCTCGCGCTGCTCGTGCTCGATGACGGCGGGGCCGTCGGCCGGGACCAGCTTCGCCACCTGATCGAGCGTGACCCGCGCGCCGGTCGGCGACATGAGCCACAGCCGGTTGAGCGCCTCGGGCGAGCCGCGATCCTCGCCGGCGAGCCGCACGCGGATGTCGGACTCCTGACGACCGTTGCGGAGCTTTCCGGCGACCTCGCCGTTCGCGGCGAGGCGGACCTGCATCGCGACGAGTCCGGCCGGGATCCCGAGCCGCGCGGCCTCGTCGCGGTTGACGATGACCTGCAGCTCCGGCCTGCCCGGATTGTCCTTGATCGTCACGTCCGTGAGGCCGGGCACCGCGCGCAGCGTGTCGGCGACGAATTCGGCCTCCTCGCGCAGCTGCTTGAAGTCCGGGCCGGTGATCTGCATCCAGATCGGCGGGAAGTCTCCGAGCCCCTCGAGCACCGGCGGATCGGAGACCTGCACGTGCGCCTGCGGGACCTCGGCGAGCACCTTGCGCAGCTCGCCCTTGTACCAGGTGATGTCCTGCCCGGGCGGGCGCTGGTTCTTCTCGAGGAACGAGACGCGCACGATCGCCTTGTTCACCTCCTCGTTCGGTCCGACGATCGTGTACAGGCTTGTCACCCCGGGGATGGCCCGGAGCTTCGCCTCGACCTCGGCCGCGCGCGCGCTCGTCGTCGCGAGCTTCGTGCCCGGCGGCAGCTCGATCCAGGCCTGCAGCTGCCCTCGATCCTCCGGCGCCATGAAGCCCTGGCCCAGCTTCGCCGCCACGCCGAGGCTCGCCACGAACACCAGCAGCGCCGCGCCCATCGTCACGAAGCGGTGGCGGAGCACCCACCCGAGCGACGCCGAATAGAGCCGATCGTTGCGCGCGAACATCCGCTGCAGCGCGGCCTTGACGGGGTTGTCCCTGCGGTTCGGATCGTGCTTCTTCGCGAAGCGCGCCGAGAGCATCGGATCGAGCGTGAACGCGACGAAGAGCGAGATCAGGACCGCGAAGGTGATCGTCAGGCCGAACTGCCGGAAGAACTGTCCGATCATCCCGGACATGAACGCGACGGGGACGAAGACCGCGCAGAGCGTGAGCGTGGTCGCGAGCACCGCGAGCGCGATCTCCTTGGTGCCGCGCGAGGCCGCCGACATGGGATCCTCGCCGCGCTCGAGCCGCTGCGTGATCGCCTCGCGTACGACGACGGCGTCGTCGATGAGCAGGCCGATCGCGAGGCTCAGCCCCAGCAGCGTGAGCTGGTTGAGCGAGTAGCCGAGCGCCCACATCGCGAAGAGCGTGCCGATGACGCTCGTGGGCAGCGCGAGCGAAGAGATGATCGTGCCGCGCAGATCGAGGAGGAAGAAGAGGATGATGAGGATCGCCATCGCGCCGCCGAAGAAGATCGCGACCCAGACCTCGTGCGCGTTCGCCTCGATGAGGCCCTGCTGGTCGACGACGATCGCGGTGCGGAAGCCGCGGCCGAGCTCCTTTTCGAGCGTCGCGAGCTCGTCCTTGACCCCCTGGGCGACGGCGACGGTGTTCGAGCCGGACTGCTTGATGACCTCGACGGAGACGGCGTCGCGGCCGTCCAGACGGACGATCGAGCGCTGGTCAGCGAGCGTCTCGCGCACGAGCGCGATCTCGCCGAGGCGGATCTGGGAGCCGTCGCGGCCGGCGGAGACGACCATCTGGCGCAGCTCGTCCACCGAGGTGAATTTGCCGCGGACACGCACGCCGATCTCGTTGGGCCCCGCCTCGTAGCGGCCCGCGGGCACGTCGAGGTGCTCCATCCGGATGCGCTCGAAGACGGCGCTCGGCGAGAGGCCGATCGCGTGGAGCCGCTCCGGGAAGAGCTCGACGGCGACCTCGCGCTCGGCGCCGCCGAGGATCTTGGCGGCCGCGACGCCCTCGAGCTGCTCGAGGCGCGGGCGGACCTGATCATCGAGGAGCTCGCGCAGCGCCGTCGAGTCGCCGTCGGTCAGGCTCGCCGAGAAGACGAGGATCGGCATCGCGCCGGGATCGAAGCGCGTGATGATCGGCGGCTCGGCCTCGCGGGGCAGCTGGCCGACGGCGGCGCCGATCTTGTCGCGGACCTGCTGGACCGCGTCGGACATCGGGACCGACATCTTGAACTGGACGAAGACCATCGAGGCGTTCTCGCGCGACTGCGAGAAGACGCGGTCGATGCCCGGGATCGCGGCGACCGCGTCCTCGATCGGCCGGCTCACCTCCTGCTCGATGTCGGCAGGGCCGGCGCCCGGATAGACGGTCGTGATGCCGACGAACGGCAGCGAGACGTCAGGGAAGAGATCCGTGCCGAGCCGGGCGTAGCCCATGAGGCCGAGCACGATCAGCGTCATCGCCATCATCGTCGTGAAGACAGGTCTGCGGATCGCGACGTCGGAGAGGCCGATGCCCTTGGGGAGCTTGACCTTCACGGCGCACCCACGCCGGCGAGCCGCGCGCCCTCGACGAGATCCGGCGGAGGAAAATCGACCACCAGCGACTCCTCGGTGAGCCCCTCGGCCGCGTCGACGATCGCCTTGCCGCCCGCCTGGCTGAGCAGCTCGACGGCGACGCGCTTCGCGCCGCCGCTCGAGGCGAGGAACACCACGAACGAGCCCTCCCGCTGCAGCAGCGCGCTCGAGGGGATCGCGAGCGCCGGCCGCTCGGCGTCGGCCTCGGCGCGCGCGCGGGCGAAGGCGTTCGCGAGGAACGAGCCGTCCGCGTTCGGCACGAGGATCTCGAGCGGCACGCGCTTCGTGTTCGGATCGATCGACGGGATGATGGCGCGGATCGTCGCAGCCTCCGTCGATCCGCCGCCCGTCGGGCTCGAGACATGGACCTTGCCGCCCACCTTGAGCGCTCGCACCTCGGCGGCGCTGACGGAGGTGGAGAGCACGAGCGCCGCCGTCGACTCGAGCGAGAAGAGCGGCAGGCCCGGACCCACCGTGATCCCCGGCCCGTCCGGCACGCGCGTGATGACGCCGTCGAACGGCGCCCGCAGCGTCTGCCAGCGGTGGTTCGTCTCGGCCTGCGCCTTCATCGCCTCGGCCGCGAGCACGCCTGCGTCGGCGATCGCGAGCCCGGCCTTCGCCTGCACGAGCTGCATGTCGCTCGCGCCGTCGCTCACGCGGACCTTCTCGAGCCGCTCGAGCGCGTCCTTCGCGACGCCCGCCTGCGAGCGCGCCACCGCGAGCCCTGCCTCGGCCTGCGCGAGCTGCGCGCGCGCGAGGGCGCCGTCGAGCGCGCCGAGCGTGTCGCCCCGCTTCACCACCTGGCCGCGTCGGACGCCGATGCTGACGAGCGTGCCGGGGACGGCGAAGCCGAGCTGCGCGATCTGGTCGGGCTTGAGATCGCCGTTGGCGACGATCTGGCCTCGGTACGCGACGCGCTCGGCCCGCACGGTCCTGACCTGCACACCTTCACTCGGAGCCGCCGCGCCGCCGCGCTCGAGCGCCGAGGGCGCCTTGGCCGCGGCCGCGCCCGCGCGCTCCGTGCAACCTGCGCCGAGCGCCGCGATCGCGATCAGCGCGCTGGCG
>CAYHCR010000555.1:0-3570 GCA_964354895.1 uncultured Myxococcales bacterium
GAGCGCGAGCTCGCCGAAGAGCGCGTCCGGATCGGCGCCCAGCTCGTTCAGGAGCCGCTCGACGCTCCCGACGAACGCACGATCTCCGGCGTTCGCCGCGACCTCGAGCATACGCGCCTTCAGCAGCCCGAAGCGCGCGACCGACTGCTCGACGCGGAAGGCCATCTCCAGCGCCAGGAGCGCCTCCGGCGCGAGCTCCCGGCCCAGCAGGCCGAAGCGCGCGTCGATGACGGCCTCCGCCCGCGCGACGGTCGCGGCGGCGTCGTAGTTACTGCGTGTGTTCGTCAGACCGCGGCCGATGACGTGACCGTCGTCGTCCATCAGGACGGCCTTCGTCGTCGTCGAGCCCAGATCAATGCCCAGGTAGAGGCTCACGGCGTCACCGCGCCCTTCTCTTCGGCCGGCTTCGCGGCGCGCGCGAGCTTGTCGGCCCGCTTCTGCTCGACCATCTGCAGGTAGCTCTCGACGCGGTTCTTGATGTTGGCGTGCGAGTAGTAGCGGGGATCGACCAGATCCGACTCGATGAAGCCGCCCGACACACCCGTCTTCTTCTCCAGCTCGCTGAGCATCACGAGCTGGCCGGCGGAGAACGAATTGCAGCTCTTGATCGAATTGATGAGGAAGCCGTCCGCCTGGTAGTCCCGCACGTAGTCGGCGAGGAGCTCGACGCGCGCCGGCAGCGAGAGGTTCGTGTAGCAACCCATGCAGTATTCAGCGAGCGTCTCGAGCGGCTTGTCGGGATCGTGCCGGAAGCCCTTGACATACAGGCCGCCGACCTTCGTGTAGGAGGAGGCCACGACGACCGCGCCCTCGTCGTAGAAGATCTTCCAGAAGTCGCGGAAGCTCGTCCAGTTGGGCGGGCCCTCGACGACCAGCCGGAACTTCTCCTTGGTCAGCTCGCCCTCGGGCGTCACGGGGCCCTGCTTCGCGTCGATCCGGGCCTGGATCTCCTTCTTGAGCTCCGCGTAGTACTCGACGCACTCGGGCCCGCCCCGGAACGAGGTGAAGATGGGCCCGACGTAGTAGACGCCGCCGAAGTAAGCGTCGATCGGCGAGGGCCGCAGCTTCCCTGTCTCCAGCACCCAGACCAGATCCTCCTCTGCCTTGCGGCTGCGCTCGAGGACGGCCTTGAGCTTGTCTTCGTTGTATTTCGTCCCCGTGAGCTGCTCGAGCTTGGGGATGATCACTTCCTTGAGCTGCTTGACGACGTAGTCGATCTCGCTCTGCGCAGGGCGCGAGCCCTTCGCGATGTACGGGACGTGCAGCATCGCCAGATCACAGCCGTACTGGTCCTTGAGCAGCTCGAACCACTTCAGGAAGGTGAAGCAGCCCGTGTAGGAGAGCAGCAGCAGGTCCGGCGGCGGGATCGGCTTGCCCGTCGGCCCGATGTTGCCCTTCATCATCATGCCGATGTCGCACTTGACGTAGGTGCAGACGTCCTCGGAGTGGCCCGCGCGCTCGGCCTCCTTGATGTATCCGGCGCTCTTCTGCCGCATGCCGGACTGCAGCGCGTTGATCTCCGGGTAGACCGGCAGGACGTCGAAGGCGGTGAGCAGCTCGACGATGTTTCCGGGCACGAAGGTGTAGGCGACCTTCTGCCCACGCTCCTTCGCCGTCGAGAGCTCGTCGAAGTAGCGCGCCGTCATGTCCTTCTGGAGCTCCATGCTCCGGTCCTTCGAGACGTCCTCCTTCGGCGCGGGCCGGCCCTTTCCGCCGCCGAGCTGCACGAGCTTCGGCGCCCCTTCGTCTCCCTGATCGTGGCTCATGCCTCACCCCACAGCTTGATCGAGTCGGCAAACGTGCCCGCCTGCTCCCGGATGCCCTGGAACTGGCCGGTGTTCTCCGCGTACTTGAAGCTCGTCATCGGCACGCCGGCCTTCTCGAGCACGGCCTGCAGCGGCGGCTGGTCGAGCAGCGCCGGGTCGCAGAAGGAGGGCGCCATGAAGACGACACCCTCCGCCTTCCGGTGGCGCACCATCGCGAGGAGCTCCTCGCCGCGCGGCTTGCCCTGGTCCCACCGCGAGGAGCTCCACACGGCGTCGTCGCACCAGGCCTCGACGAGCGCCTTGAGCGGATCGAGCTTCGGGAGGATCGGCCCCTTGATGGTGCGCGCGCCGAGGTTGAGATCGTCGTCGACGACCCAGCAGCCGCTCCGCTCCAGCGTGCGGAGCAGCCCGAGCGGCGGCTGCTCGCAGAAGGCGCCGATCGCGACGACGCGGATGCGGTCCTCCTTGCGGACCGTGCGCGCCCGGGCCGCCGCCTCGTACTCCTGGAGCAGCTGCGTGTGCGCCCGGACCTCGAGCACGGCGCCCGCGCGGATGAGCAGGTAGAGTTCGGTCGTCGGCACGAGGTGCGGCGCCTCCGAGCGCAGGTCATAGAGCCCGTGGATGAGCGCCCGGTTCTCGTCGTAGGCGGCGAAGCTCGCGGCGAGCGACGCGTTGGTCAGCGGCGTGCCGCCGACGCCCTCGATCGCCCTGGCGAGCTTCTCGAGGTCGTGCCGGTAGAACTCCCGGCCGGGGCCCGAGAAATTCTGCGGCAGGTCGAGGTAATGGACCATCTTCGTCGGAAACAGGATCTGCCAGATGCCCGACAGGTTCCGGATGACGTCGCAGGTGTTGGGCGACACGAGGCCGTCGAGGCAGTCGTAGTCGCCCGAGAGCCCCAGCTCCACCGTGCTGCGCGGGATGTGGCAGATGTAGCTCTGAAAACAGGCGTCGCCCTTGATGATGTCCACCATGTCCCCGCCGCCCATCAGCGCGACGGGCAGCGCGCCGGCCGCGTGGATGAGCTCGCGGGGCACGTAGACCGGCAGGTGGCCGATCGCCGGCCGGCCGGGGTTCGCCGCCTTCCACTCGCGGACGGAGCCCAGCGACATGTCGCCGTAGAGCCGCTCGGCGTGCTGCACGATCGTATCGACGTTCACGGGCACTGACCTCCTCGCGCGGGCGCGCAGCGCACCCGGTCCCTCGTCCAGCTCCTGGCGCTCGCTACGCGTGCGTGAAGACGGGCGGCCGCTTCTCCACGAAGGCCTGCAGCCCCTCCTTCGCGTCGTGCGTCGCCATCAACTCCTGCAGATACTGGCGCTCCACCGCGTCGAGCCGCGCGGCGACCGCCTCGACCATCGGCCCCCGCAGGGCGCGGTGGGCGTGACGCAGCGCCACGCTGGAACACGGCAGCAGCGACGCCGCGAAGCGGAGGGCCGCCGCGGTGGGATCCTCCGAGAGCTCGTCGACGAGCCCCAGGCCCAGCGCCCGCTCCGCCGTCACGCTCTCTCCCGTGAGCAGCATCGCCGCCGCGGCTCCGGCGCTGACCCGCAGCGGCAGGAGCACCGAGCCGACCGGCGCGAAGACACCCAGCTTGATCTCCGGCTGGCCGAGGGTCGCGCCGGGGCTCGCGACGATCCTCGTACAGCAGAGCAGCACCTCGAGCCCGCCGCCGAGACACGCGCCCCGGACCACGCCGACGAGCGGCACCGGCGAGCCGACGAGCTGCCGGACGAGCGCGTGGAACTCCGGCAGCATGGCGTCCACGACCCCGGGCAGGTGCTCGGGGACCGACGCGCCGAACGAA
>CAYHCR010000556.1:0-3565 GCA_964354895.1 uncultured Myxococcales bacterium
GCCGCTTCAGCCGCACGGGAAGCGGACGGCGCGCCCATCGGCAAACGAAGAGAGCGTCCGCCGAAGGAAATCACCGTCGCAGCGTCGTCGCTGAGCACGCAGTCCCTCGAGGCAGAGGCAGATGCGTCGCTTCGGCCGGACCGACGAATCGAGGCCTTCGACGAGACCCTGGAGTGGAACAAGAAGCTGCGATGGCTCCTTGCCAACGAGCAGAAGCACCGCAGGATACCAGCGGACGCCCGCGATCCGGACCGCAGCACGCTCGCCGCGATGTTGGAGCATCTGGCGGTCGGGACGTCGATGAAGACGCTGGCGACGCGCGCAGGTTGCAGCGTGCCCGCCTGGCACAAGCGGATGAGCCGTGTCCGTGAACGTCTCGCCGCTGCGCTGGACCGAGCCGAGAAGCGCGGGACCATGTCCGCGAAGGAATGCGCGCAGCTCCGGGAGAGCATCAATCGCGCGTTGTAGTCGGCGAGGTGCCGTCTGCCCGCCCCACCCACCGCCCCGTCATCGCCCACGCGGCCAGCGCCGTGCGCAGCTCGTCCGGCACCTCGCCGTTCGCAGGCCCGCGGAGCTGAGCGAGGTAGACGGTCTCTCCGATCACAGTCAGCCGGACGGTGACCCGCACGCCGAAGAGCTCGCCGCGGAAGAAGAGGCGCTCTTCGGGCGCGGCGCGGCCCCACAGCTTCGCGACGCAGTTGAACTGGCGCGCGGCCTCGCGCGCGGCGACCTCGGCGTCGACGATCGGCTCGAGCCAGCCGTCCTCGCAGCGGAAGCCGGGGCGGGCGGTCGAGCCGGGCGCAGCAGGCGGGGTCTGCTCGATCGCGGTCGCGGGGAGGCGGAGGCGGAGGCGCTTTCGCAGCCGGGCCGGGTTGGTCTCCTTCGCGATCGAGCCGCCGAGCGAGAGATAACGCGCGAGGCGGGCGTCGAGGGCGTGCGTGCCCGGGTTGCGCGCGAAGAACCCGAGCAGCTCGCGGCGCAGCTGCGTCGGAGTCTGCGGAAAGCGTCGCAGGCGGCGGAAGGCCTGCGCCCAGGCGAGCTGGCCCGTCGGATCCGTCGGGAGCTCTCGCGCGCGCAGCTCCGGCGGCGGGCCCGCGAGGAGCGCGTCTCCGGGGAAGCGGGCGCAGACCTTCCGCAGGAGGAGCGCGTGGAGCTCGCGCGCCTCATCGTCCGCGTCCGGTCGCAGCGCCGCGATCGCCGCCTCGGCGAGCGTGCTGGCGCGCAGACCGTCGCGCAGCCCCTTCCAGAGCGCGGCGGCCGGCGCCTCGTGGCCCGCCCCCTCGAGCGCCAGCGCGAAGGCGACGAGACCCGGCAGCGCGCGCGTCGCCTGGAGCACGCGGCCGGTCGGGTCCTCGACCACCGCGCGGAAGAGGCCGAAGCGCGTCGCGAGCGGGAAGGGGAGCACGGCCTCCCGGAGCGCCCGCGGGACGAGCCGGAGCAGGTGCGTGTTGAGCCGCGCGAGCGCCGCGAAGCGCTCCTGCACGAGCTGCTTGGGGGGCGTGAGGCCGCCGCGCGTGACGGCGCGGAGCCAGCGGCCTCCGACGAAGGCGAGGGCGTCGCCCTGCTGGCCGAGGCGAGGCGGGCCGCCCCGGAACGAGAGCGAGAGCGGCGCGCTGCGGCGCGCGGCGGGCGTTCGGAGGATCGAGGGCACGCCGACGAGCCGAAGCTCGACGCGGAGCACGGGCGCCTCGGGCGCCCCGAGGGTGAGCAGCGCGCCGTCCGGGCGCTCCGTCAGGATCAGCTGGGCGGTGGTCGTCGTCTGCTGGCGTTCGATCATCGGCGCTCCCTCTTCGCGGCGGGGGGGCCGCGAGAGGGAGGGACCGCAGGCGGACGATCGGCGGCGCGCTGCGGTCCCCCTCCTCGACCCCGACTGGAGGCCGCCGCGATGCCCCATCCCCCTGGACCGCCCCCCTATGTGCCTCGTTCGCTGGATCGGCTCGCACGCGCCGTCGTCGACGGCCGCGCGAACGGTCGCGCGCTCGTGCTGACGGGCGCGCCGGGCAGCGGCAAGAGCGCGCTGCTGCGCGAGCTCGCGCGGCAGGTGGGGGAGGAGGGGACGGGGCGGCTCGTGCTCGTGACGGGCCGCGCGCTGCAGGGGACGAGCCTCTGCGCGGCCTTCGCCGAGGAGGCGGGCCTGCCAGTGGAGGCGGGGGCGAGCGCCACGCGGCTCTGTGAGGCGCTCGTGCGCGCGCCGGGATCGACATCGCTCGTCCTCGACGGGCTCGACGAGGCGTCGGATCCGGCGGAGCTCGTGCGGGAGCTCGACTTGCTGCTCGGCGTCGAGGCGCCGGTGCGCCTGCTCGTCTCGATGCGACGCGAGCTCTGGCTGAAGCTCACGCCGCCCGGCGCGGCGAGCCCGTTCCGCGACGAGCGGGCCCTCGTGCAGGTGCGCGACGAGGCGGGGCTGCCTTCGTTCCACGCGCCGTTGCGCGAGCTCTCGGAGCGGACGGAGCGCGCGGAGGCCTACCGAAGCTTCCTCGCGCAGGGCAGTCCGGCGCCCCGGTGGGAGCAGCTCCCAACGTCGATCCGCGCGCTGCTCGGCGAGCCGGCGAGGTTGTGCGCCTTCCACGCGTGGGCGCGTGCGCGGCCGGAGGAGGGGCCGGCTCGCTGGATCGCCGCGACGATCGACGAGGCGCCCGAATCGCCGGTGCCGGAGGGGCTCGCGCCGGAAGATCTGCGGCTCGTCCGGCGGCGGCTGCGGGAGCTGCTCGACCGCTCGGCCGGCGGGCTCCCGGATGGCAGTCAGCTGCAGAGCTTCCTGCGGGAGCACGACGCCCTCCCGCCCGCCGATCCTTCGCGGCGTACGCTCGCAGAGGCGCTGGGGGCCCTCGTCCGCGAGCACGCGCGGACGGGGCTCGGCGCCGCGCTCGAGACGCTCGTCGAGCTGCCGGCCGGGGGCCTCGCCGCCGAGCTCCTCGAGCTCGCGCTCGTCAGCCCGCTCTCGTCGGGCGAAGACGCCTTCCTGGTCCCTCGCCTCCAGGCCGCCGCACAGGCCTCCGCGACGGCGCCGATGGCACTGCTGCACGCCGCCGCCGAGGCCGAGCCGTGGCTCGTCGCGCTCGGCCGGGCGACGGAGGCGCTCGCGCTCGCGGAGCTGCGGCTCCGGGAGGCGCCGCGCGCGGGCGTGGCCGAGGAGATCGACGCGGCGCGCTCGGTGGGACGGCTGCGGCTGCTCCTCGATGGCTGGAGCAGCGCGCGGGCGCCGCTCGAGCGGAGCGTCACCCTGGCGAGGAGTGCGGCGGCGGGTGGCGAGCGGGCGGCTCGACTCGAGCTCGCGCGGTCGCTGCACGAGCTCGCGTGGTGCGCGCTGTCGACGGAGGACTCGGCGGAGATCGAGGCCTGCTTCGAGGAGAGCGCCGAGGTGCTCTCCGGGGCAGCGGACGACGAGCTCGAGCTCGGTCGTGGCGCCGCGCTCGAGCAGCTGCTCCGCCTGCGCGACGGCCACGCGGACGAGGCGGCGCTCGCGGCGATCGCGCGTGAGCTCGTCGCGGTCCGGCGCAGCTCGCTCGCCCGACGGCCCGACGAGCCGGAGCGCCTCAACGATCTGCGGGTCGCGCTCGGGATG
>CAYHCR010000557.1:0-3559 GCA_964354895.1 uncultured Myxococcales bacterium
CTGCGGCCAGCTCGAGGCGACCTGGACCAACTTCCGCACCGGCCTGGCCCGCGATCGCCGAGTGTCGCCGCGCGCCGCCCCGCAGCGCCTCGGCCTCCCCGAAGAACTCGCCGCGCGACGCCGCGCCGATCTCGAGCGAGTCCGGTCCGCGTCCGACCCGGAGGCGGACCTCGCCCGCGAGCACGAGGAAGAGCGAGCGCGTCGCCTCCCCCTCGAGCGCGATCGCGTGACCGGGCGCTGCGCGGAGCGCAGGGAGCGCCGCGACCTCCTCGATCAGGCCCGCCCGCTCGAGCGCGGTCATGAACGGCGTGACCCGCAGCACCGGATCCGTCTCGAGCAGCGTGCGCACGTCCGCCTTCGCGAGCCGCGCGCGCGCCACCTCCACCTTGTCGTCCGGCCCCCCCGCCACGCGTCACTCCTCCGGCGGCAGCGTCCGGTAGTTGGCGTCGACGTGATCGAGCAGTTCGAGCACGTGCCGCTCGTAGTTGAAATCATCGCCCGGACCGTAGCCGTCGCGGTCGGCGTAGAATGAGCCCTGTACGCACTCCTGCTGCCAGTCCGGCAGGCGCCGTTCCTCGCCCGTCTCGTCCTCGAGGGTGCACGCGCGCTCGCCGGTCGTCGTGTGGACGAAGCAGCAATTGCCGTCGACGTAGACGACGATCATCTTGCGGATCTGCCCCTCCTGCATGAAGCCGTCGTAGATGATGTTCGAGGCGTAGAATCCGCTCGAGCCGGCGGCCTGCATGCCGTAGCCGTGGCCGATGACGAGGACCGGGTACCGGACGCCGGCGTTCTCCGGGGCGTCGTAGCCAGGCGGCAGCACGATCGCGAAGTCGCGGTCCGCGCCCAGCGCCTCGGAGGGAAACGTCGTCGAGAAGGCGCGTGAGTTGAAGTCCGAATAGTCGCCCGGCGGGTCCGGGATCACGCCGTCCCAGCGGCTCCCGATCCACCGCATCATCAGCAGGAATCGAACGACCGCCTGCTTCGGCGTCCCGACGTGGTCGCCGTCGCCCCGCTCGAGCTCGAGCGGCGTCGCGTCCACGTTTCCGTAGAAGAAGAGCGGGAAGCGAGGGACCTGCTCCATCTGCACCACGAGCGGGTCGAACGTGTCGATCTCGGTCTGCCCGCCCGGCCACGCGAGCACGTTGTCGTAGAGGACCGCCTCTCGCGGGAACGCGACCTTCAGATCGCCCCAGATGTGCGCCGCCTGGACCCCGAAGTTGAAGAGGTCGCGGATGCCGCCCTCGACGTACCAGCTCAGCCGCCGCCGCTCGGCCTCGTCCCACCTGCGGAACGCGAGCCGAGGCGAGTGTTCGAGGAAGCTCTGGTAGCCCGGCGCCATGTCGAACGCGCCGTTGCCCTCCCCCCGGTCGTTCGTCCCGTCGACGCCATCGACGCCGAAGTCCTCGAACGGTTCTCCCTCTTCGTGGAGCCAGTCCTGCTCCGTGCCCGTCGCGTTGTCCTTCCAATGGTAGCCGTCGCCGTTCGGGTCAGGAAGTCCTGCAGGTCCGGCGCCCGGTCCCTCGGCGCCGTCCGGCACGCAGCCGCCGGATCCGTCCTCGTGCGCGTCGTCGCAGCCGTCCGTGCCGACGTCGCTCCAGCGCTCCCGGCCGTTCGCGATCAGCGGCTCACCGTAGTCGCGGCGACCGTTCCGGTTGAGGTCAGCCGCGAGCGTCGTCGCCATCGTCCGACGATGCGGGTAGCACGGGTCGTAGACGCTCTCCTGCGAGTAGAAGAGCTCCTTGTTTCGGCTCGCGGAGGCCTGCTCGACGCCGCCCTCGGCCGCGCAGAAGGCGGCCGGATCCTGCGACGCACACCAGTCCATCGGACGCAGCGAGTCCTTGCAGTAGAGGACCGGCTCTTCGCCGTCGCAGAACGTGATGACAGGGTACTCGCCGCGCGGGTTGTATTCCTTGTTGTGGAAGCCTGTATGCACCACGGTCGGAAGGCACTCGTCGAAGGCCCGCTCCGCCATCTCCCGCGTCACGCCTGGCGCGAGCGCGGGCGAGTCGGGGTTGTCGTAGAAAGGGTTGCCGAGCGCGAGCGAGAGATCCTGGAACATCTCCAGATAGCTCGTCCGGTCGAACGTGCCGCCGGAGGTCGTGAAGGCCCAGTCGTTGAAGTGCTGCTCGAACTCGGGGATCACCGTGCCGGTCACGGCCGGCGTCGGACCCATGCAGGGCAGCATCGCCGGATCATTGAGGACGTCCGGATTTCCAGGGTTCGCCGCGAGGATCGCCTCCAACTCCGCGAGGGTGCAGAAGCCGCCCATCTGGAACTGCTCGAGGCTCCGGAGCATGTAGACCGTCTCGAGCGGCCCGCCGAGCGAGGCGATCGCGTCGAAGCGCTCCGGGTTGCGCGAGCCGACCAGGCTGGCGCCGATGCCGCCCATCGAGACGCCGGCGATCGCCTTGAAGGTGTGCTTGATGGGCGGAGGAGCGACCTCGCCGCCCGCGCCCCCTGTTCCGCCGTCAGCGCCGCCATCCCCTCCGTTTGAGGGGGCACCTTCGTCACACGCGCTCGCGAGCCCCGCCAGCACGGCGAGGAGAGACAGGTTCCACCGGTTCATCCACGCTCCAGAGGTCGAATCGGCATCGTAGGATTCGCCGCCGCCCGCCCGCAAGCACTTGACCATGTCGGCCGCGCGCGCGTCGGTACCGCTCCACGCCGTTCGGCCACATGCCCGCCGCTGGCTCTCCCTGCACGCGTGCTCTAGGTTCCCTCCCCGTGCGCCTCTGTGAATCCGGGGGCCGCGCCCGGGGTCGATCCCGCGTGCGAGCCTCCCGTCCGATCCTCGTCGTCGTCCTCCTCCTCACCTGGGCCTCCGGGCTTCGCGCCGAGGAGATCGCCCCTGTCGCGGGACCGGCGACGGCCTCCGCGGTGTCCGAGCCCGCGCCGCCGGTGACAGTCGACCCCGCCGGGCTCGCGCCGCCTGTGACGGCCGACCCCGCCGGACCCGTCGCCACGCCGTCCGCGCTCGTCGATAGAGGAGCCTCCGCCATGCCCGCCGCCGAGCTGCCCCGCGCGTTCAGCCCGGGCGAGGAGCTCGTCTACGCGATCGAGGCGCTCGGCATGGACGCAGGCAAAGGGCGCGTCACCGTCGGAACGCCGACGGACCGCGACGGCGTCCGCGCGCTGCCGATCGTCGCGCAGGGCCGGACCGACTCGCTCTTCGATCGCGTCTTCTCCGTCCGCGACAAATTCATCTCCTGGTGGGATCCCGCGACAGGGCGGGTCATCGGCTCCGACCTGCAGGCCGACGAGGGAGGCAAGAAGTCCCGCTCTCGCTCGGTGCTCGACCACAAGGCGGGAAAGGCCTACGTCCGCCGGGAGAAGGCGACCGGCGAGCGGACGCAGAGCACCTACGACCTGCCGGCCGGCGCGTTCGACATCGCCGGCGCGGTCATGGAGCTGCGAAACCGCAAGCTCGAGCCCGGCACGACCGAGGAGGTCAAGGTCTTCACGGGCAGGAAGACCTTCACGATGCGCTGCCGCGTCGAGGGCCTCGAGCGCATCACGGTCCCCGCGGGCTCCTTCGAGGCGATCCGCACCACGATCC
>CAYHCR010000558.1:0-3542 GCA_964354895.1 uncultured Myxococcales bacterium
GCATGGGTGGCCCGCTCGGCGGGGGGAGGCAGCGGTGGTCGCAGTCTGCGCGAGGTGCCAGAAGCCGTTCCAGACCGACCGCTACGGCCGGCAGTACTGTCCTACGTGCGGGCAGGAGGTCTTCCTGCCCGCGCCCGAGCAGCCCGCGGGCGGCTGGGTGCAGCCGCAGGCGCCGCCGCCGGGCGCGGCCTGGGGCGCGCCGCAGGGGCCGCCGGTCCAGCCGGGCGTCCGCGTCTGGCTGCAGGTCTACTGCTGGTTCAACGTCTTCGTGGGCCTGATGGGCGTGCTCTTCGGCGTCGCGGGCGCGGGCGGTGCGTTCAACGACGGCCGGGGCGCGGAGCCGGACGATCTGCTCGTGGGCGTGTTCATCATCCTGCTCTCCGTGCTCTTCGTGATCCTGCACGCGCTCACGGCCCTCCTCCGCCCGAGCCCCGTCACGTACTGGATGGGCGTGGTGGTGGCGGCGATGTCGCTGCTGTGCGGCTGCTGGCCGGCCGGGATCGCGCTGCTGATCTTTCAGCTCAAGCCCGAGGCGCGGCGCTGGTACGAGGCGCAGTCGGGCTGAAGCTTCTCCGGGGGGGGGACCGATGAAATCGCTCAAGACGCTCGCCACGCTCAACTGGGTCTTCGCGGTGATCTACGTGGCTGCGGGCGCGTTCATGCTCTTCGTCATGGACAAGATCGCGACCGCGACCTCCAACCGGGCCCAGAGCGGCGGGGACCCGTTCCTGATCTTCGGCGCGTTCATCGGCGGCTTCATCCTGGTCAGCGTCGTCGTCCACGGCTGGGTGGCGCTCGCGCTCCCCGACGGCCGCGGCCGGATCCTCCAGACGATCCTCGCGGTGATCCACGCGGCGAACTTCCCGCTCGGCACGGGCTACGCGGCGTGGGCGGGCTGGCTCTGCTGGTTGAACCCCGAGACGACGCGGGCGTTCGAGCACCCCCGACAGGAGAACGAGTCGGACGATCAGTGGGCGGATCGCCTGTACGCGGTGGCGGAGGAGGCGCCCGCAGCGCTTCCCGTGCCGCGCAGGCGTGCAGCGGCCCGGCCGGCGGCGCACGAAGAGGCCGGGCCGGTCGAGGAGGACGACGAGCGGACCGAGCCTCGCGGCCAGCGGCGCTGACGATTACTCGAACATCACCTTCGAGAGCGGCGGCACGATCGCGCCCGGGACGCAGGCGTAGCGCGCGTCGAAGTCTTTGATCCCGAGCCACCCGAGCACGTCCTCGTCGTAGAGGCAGAGCCCGGTCTTCTCGCCGGGCGGCGTGCAGACGAGCTCCACGGCGGCGTCCGCGAGGATCTCCGGGCGGCGCCAGAGCGCCGGCTCGCCGAAGCCGTTCTTGACGACGGCGGCGGTCTCCACGGCGGTGACCGGCCAGAGCGCGTTGCACGAGATCTTCTCGGCGCGCAGCTCCTCGGCGAGGCCGAGCGCGCAGAGTGTCATCCCGAGCTTGCTCATGCCGTACGCGACCTTGCCGGCGATCTTCGGCGGGTGGATCGGCGGCGACATCATCACGATGTGGCCGCCGCGCGTCATGAACGGGATCACCGCGCGGGCGCAGAGGAACGAGGCGCGGGCGTTGACCTGGTGCATCAGGTCGTACCGCCGGGCGGGCGTGTCGACCGCGTCGCCGAGGAAGACCGCGCCGGCGTTGTTCACGAGCACGTCGACGCGGCCGAACGTGGCGGCCACCTTTGCGGCCATCGCCTCGATCGCTTCGGCGTCCCGCACGTCGAGCTGGAGGGCCAGCGCGCGGTGGCCGAGCGCCTCGATCTCGCCGGCGACGTCGTGGATCGTGCCGGACAGCTTGGCGGAGGCCTCGATCGTCTTGGCAGCGACGACGACATCCGCGCCCTCCCGCGCGAACCCGAGCGCGCAGAGCCGCCCGACGCCACGGCTCGCGCCGGTCACGATCGCCACCTTGCCGTCCAGCCGTCCCATCGCGGTCCACCCATCGTCTGGCGCAGCCTTCGCGCCGTTGTCTGGCGCAGCGTGCGCGCGGGCCGACGATAGGACGTGTCGCCTCCAGCCGACAGCGCCTCGCATTCCGCGCGTTTCGCGCAATTGATTCGCCCGGACGAGCGTTCGGCCGCCGGAACTGCGGTGGCATCCTCCCGGTAAGTGCTTGATTTGTGGCGAAATCGGCGCGAGGAGCCTGGCGTACCGATCTTGCATGCTTGATCTGCGAGCAGGTGCACGGGGGGCTCCCGGCGCTCGCCTCGAAAGGAACAGGGCTTGATGGACTCGAACTTCATGCGCGATCTGTCGCTGTCGATCGCCGCGTTCGGACCTCTCTTTGCGGTCTTCGGGATCGGCCTCGTCATCGGCGTGCTCGTCGCGCTCGAGAAGACGGGCGTGCTCGCGAAGATCGAGAAGGCGCGCCGCGCGAAGAAGCTCGCGGCAGAGGCGACGACCTAGCGCCGCGTCGCCGGCATGAGCCGGCGTCGGCCGCATCACCCGACTGCAGCGATTGGCGACACGAACGCGGGATCGACTCCCGCTACCGCAGACCGAAGTTCACGCGGCGCCGTCACGGCGCGCGCGGCCTGCGCCGGAGGCGTTACGTGAAGGTCCTCAGCCGCATCATCCGCTTCTTCGCGGTCCCCGCCGACCAGGCGCTCATCGACGGCGGCCTCGACTGGTTCGGCCAGCTGCGCGTCGTCGCGCGCGTCCACCTGCGGCACCTCTGGTTCTATTTTGCCGCGCTGACGGCCTCGACGGTCTTCGTCGGCGCGTCCGGCGCGGACGTCTACCACCGGACCGAGAAGCCGCAGTTCTGCGCGAGCTGCCACGAGATGGGCAACAACCACGCCTCGTGGGAGCTCACCGCGCACAAGGAGGTCGCGTGTATCAACTGCCACGCGCGCGGCGGCATCATGGGCTACGTCGAGGCCAAGCTCGGCGGCACCCGCCAGCTCGTGAAGCACCTCACCGCAGGTGTGCCCGGCGAGATCCGGATGGGCACCCACGAGCGGCAGATCATCGTCGATAATTGCATCGCTTGCCACAAGCCGGAGGAGCGCAAGGACGACGGCGCGAAGGTCGTCTTCGTCCACGCGAGCCACGTCGACAAGGGCATCTGGTGTGTGTCGTGCCACGGGCACGAGTTCGCTCACCCCGATCTCCCGCTGCCCGGCATCCCGGCGCCCACGGGGGTGCTCGGCGAGTCGACCGCCCAGTGCCACGCGTGCCACGACGGCAAGCAGCAGTTCAAGGGGGCGACGGCGTTCCTGGCGACCGACCTGAAGAACTGCACGAAGTGTCACGACCACGCGGAGAAGGTCTTCGACCACGGCGGGAAGGCCTGGGAGGAGAAGGATCGTGAGTGCAGCAAGTGCCACGAGCTCGCGCCCGGCGCGCAGCACTTCGAGATCATCGGCACCGACGAGAGCCTCGTCTGCGTGCGCTGCCACGAAGAGGTGATGAAGAAGCCGCACGTCAGCACGCACGGCGGGTTCGCGAAGCGCGAGTGCGACGAGTGCCATCGGGTGATGGCGCCGGCGAACGTCTTCGGCAAGGGCAAGGAGCCGAACGCGGCCT
>CAYHCR010000559.1:0-3533 GCA_964354895.1 uncultured Myxococcales bacterium
CGCGAGCACCGTCTCGAGCTGCGCCTGCGAGGTCTGCGGCCCGAGCCGGGTCTTCGGCGAGAGCGGATCGCCCTGGCCTTCGGCGAGCTTCGCGGCGCGCGCGAGCACCTTCTCCAGCAGCGCTTCCTTGCAGGACTTTTCTACGAGCAGCCGCGAGCCGGCCGAGCAGACCTCGCCCTTGTTGTAGAAGATCCCGCTCACGACGCCGCGCGCCGCGAGATCCAGATCCGCGTCCGCGAAGACGACGTTCGGGCTCTTCCCGCCGAGCTCGAGCGTGAGCCGCTTCATCGACGCGGCCGCCTCGCGCTGGATGATCCGGCCCACCTCGGTGGAGCCCGTGAAGCTCACCTTGTCCACGAGCGGGTGCGCGACGAGCGCCGCGCCCGCCTCATGGCCGAGCCCCGGCAGCACCTGCAGCACGCCTTCGGGCAGCCCCGCCTCGAGCGCCAGCTCCCCGATCCGCAGCGCGGTGAGCGAGGTGTCCTCCGCGGGCTTGTGGATCACGACGTTGCCGCACGCGAGCGCCGCCGCGATCTTCCACGCGCTCATCAGCAGCGGGAAATTCCAGGGCGTGATCGCCGCGACGACGCCGATCGGCTCCCGCAGCGTCATCGCCAGCGCCGTGGGGCGCGTCGCGATCGTCTCGCCGTGCAGCTTGCTCGGCCAGCCCGCGAAGTACTCGTAGATCTCCGCGGCGAGCGGCACCTCGACGCCGCGCGTCTCGTTGATCGGCTTGCCGGTGTCGACGGTCTCGAGCTCCGCGAGCTCCTCCCCGTGCTCGCGGATCAACGTCGCGAGCCGCCAGAGGATCCGGCTCTTCTCATGCGGGCCGATCTTCGTGGACCACGGCCCCTGCTCGAACGCCTGCCGCGCGATCTTCACCGCCTCGTCGACGTCCGCGGCGGAGGCGAGCGCGATGCGCCCGACCTCCTCGCCGGTGCCCGGATAGATCACCGGCGCGGTGCGGCCGTCCTTCGGGTCGACGAGGCGGCCACCGATCAGGAGCTTCGGGGCAGACAGCGTTGCAGCCTGGAGCTTGAGCGCCATGACGACTCCACGGCGCGCGGCACGCGCGCGACCGTCAGCGGGGACGAAGGGAGCCGCGGAAGGTAGGGCCCCAGGGCCCCCGGAATCAAGGCGCCTTCGCGAGCGGGCAGGCGTTGACCTCTTCCTTCGCGTCGGTCGCCGCGCCGCCCTCGACGATCTGCACGATCGTGCCGTCCTGGCCGATCGTCACGTTCGCGCGCGAGGCGTAGCCCATCGTGATCCCGCCGTACTGCGCGGCGACCTTGCCCTCCGGATCCGAGGCCATCGCGAAGGGCACCTTCAGCTCCGCCTTGAACTTCACGAGGGTCGGCAGATCGTCGGTCGAGATGCCGATCACGGTGGCGCCCTTCTTCTGCCACTCGGGCGCGAGATCCCGGAACGAGCTCATCTGCTGGGTGCAGCCGCCCGTGAAGGCCTTGGGGAAGAACGCCAGGATCACGGGCCCCTTCCCGAGCAGCGTCGAGAGCTTCAGCTCGCCGTCGGTCGAGGCGAGCGTGAAGTCCGGCGCCTTCCCGCCGACCTTCGCGACGGCGGCGCCGGCGCAGGCGGAGGAGGAGGCGAAGAGGACCAGCGAGGCGGCGAACGTCGAGAGCAGGGAGCGCATGGGCCCGGAGATAGCGGCGACCGGCCCCCCGCGCAACGTCAGACCCGCTCGACGAGCAGGCTCGCGCCCTGGCCGACGCCCACGCACATCGAGGCGAGGCCGAGCTTTCCGCCGCGCCGCGCGAGCTCGTGCAGCAGCGTGACGGTGATGCGCGTGCCGGAACAACCGAGCGGGTGGCCGAGCGCGATCGCGCCGCCGTTGACGTTCACGCGCTCGGGATCGAGATCGAGCTCGCGGAGACAGGCGAGCGACTGCGCGGCGAACGCCTCGTTGAGCTCGATCACGTCGAGCTCCCCGATCCGGCGCTTCGTGCGCTCGAGCAGCTTGCGCGTCGCCGGCACCGGCCCGATGCCCATCATGCGGGGATCGACGCCGTGGGTGGCGTACCCGACGTAGCGGCCGAAGACCTCGAGGCCGAGCTCCCTGGCCGCCGCCTCGCTCGCGACGACGATCGCCGCGGCGCCGTCGTTGAGCGTCGAGGAATTGCCCGCGGTCACCGTGCCCTCGTCGCGGAACGCGGCGCCGAGCTTTCCGAGCTTCTCGAGCGTGCTGTCCGCGCGCGGGCCCTCGTCGCGATCCACGACGATCGCGGGGCCCTTCTTCTGCGGCAGCTCCACGCGGATCATCTCGTCGGCAAACCTGCCCGCCTCCTGCGCCGCGCAGGCCTTCCGGTGCGAGCCGAGCGCGAACGCGTCCTGATCCTCGCGGGAGATGCGGTAGTGGGCAGCGACGTTCTCGGCCGTCTCGCCCATCTGCTCGAGCGGGAACATCGCCGCGAGCTTCGGGTTCGGGAAGCGCCAGCCCAGCGAGGTGTCGAACGCCTGCAGCGCGCCGCTCGGGAAGCCGCCGTCGGGCTTGGGCATCGCCCACGGCGCGCGCGTCATCGACTCGACCCCGCCGGCCAGCACGACCTCCGCCTCCCCGAGCTTCACCGCGCGGGCCGCCTGCGCGATCGCCTCCATCCCCGAGGCGCAGAGGCGGTTGAGCGTCACCGCAGAGACCGAGGCCGGCAGCCCGGCGAGCAGCGTCGCCATGCGCGCGACGTTGCGGTTGTCCTCGCCCGCCTGGTTCGCGCAGCCCAGGAACACCTCGTCGATCCGGTCCGGGGGAAGCTTTGCCCGGGCGACGGCGGCGGCGAGCGCGAGGGCGGCCAGATCATCGGCCCGGATCCCCGCGAGACCCCCGCGAAGCTTTCCGATCGGCGTGCGGACGGGAGCACACAGCAGCGCTTCGCGCATGGGACCTCCAGAACGGGGCGCCGACCATGGCAGAGCGCAACGCCAGGGCAAAGTGCAGCGTGGTACGGTCCGTCGCGTGTCCGATGACGCCCACGCCCGCGAGTCGCTCACGCACGCCCGCGCCGCGCTGGAGCGAGGGGAGCCGATCGCCGCGCTGGACGCGCTGGAGATCGCGCGCCGCCTGCCCTTCGGCGCGCTCGCGGCGCCCACCCACCGCGAGATCGGCCAGCTCTCCCGCGAGCTGCTGAAGCCCGCGTACGACGCTGCGCTGCAGCTGCTGACGAACGGCGAGGTCGATCGCGCCGCGCGCCTCGAGG
Source organism: uncultured Myxococcales bacterium (assembly GCA_964354895.1). Taxonomy (GTDB): domain Bacteria; phylum Myxococcota; class Myxococcia; order Myxococcales; family Vulgatibacteraceae; genus CAYHCR01. Next base: position 3,207 of record CAYHCR010000559.1, read on the forward strand.
CCCGGCTCGGCCGGCTGCTGCCGGGCGATCGCCAGCACGATGCGGTCCGCGCGGCCCACGACGTGACGCGGCGCGCGGCGCTGTTGCAGCTGGCGGCGAACCACCTGCGGCTGGAAGATCCGGCGACGGCGCTGGCGCGGCTGGCGCTCGTGCTCGACGGCGTGGAGCACGCGCCGGCAGAGCTGCGCGCCGAGGCGGAGCGGCTCGGACGGCTGGCGGCGGAGGCGGCGGTCCCCCGGCTGCTCGGCTTCGCGCGAGAGGGCGATCACCCGAAGGCGCGGGCGCTCGCGAGCGGCGTGGCGCGCGGAAACGCCGGATCGGCCTTCA
>CAYHCR010000560.1:0-3533 GCA_964354895.1 uncultured Myxococcales bacterium
GGGCGGCCCGGCCTCGAGAGGGGGGCGGGGGGGGGGGGGCCCGCCGTGGCGCAGCCCGTGAGCGCGAGCGCGAGGATCACGGCGGTGGTTCGGGCGGGACCCACGGCGACCTCCTCCCGTCTCTGCTCTCCTCACTCAGATGCTACGGCTCCTCCCCGGGTTGCGAGAAGAGGGCAGGCCGCATGGGAGCGGGCGAGGTGGGGAAGTGTCGCAGCTGAATTTCCGTGTGACGCGACGGGCCTTGTGCCTCGCTGGCCCGGGCCTCGCGCAACGCAGAGACGCCGCGAGAGCACGACCGCGGCACGCGACGCGAGCGCCAGGGGACCAACGAGTCACCCGACGCGATCACCGCGGGAGGCGGCGCACCGGCACGGGCACGAGCACGCGGCGCTGGCGCACCGCCTCGAGGCCGGCGAGCGCCAGCAGGACGAGGGTGCCGCCGGGGACGAGGAGGCCGAGGGTCAGCAGCAGGAGCTTGTACGCGGACATCTTGGGGACTCCTGCGAACACGGCCGCCTCCGGCGCGTGAGACTTCTGCAGGATCGATGCAGCACCCGTGCCGACGTTGCGCCCGGCCGCGAGCGGTCGTGGGGCCGCCCCCGAACAGCGCCGATCGCGACAGCGATGTCCCGGTCACCCCTCGGGACGCGCGTCTTTGCGAGGCCCGGGCGCTCTGGTAGCACGCCGCGTCATGGAGTCGCCCTTCGAGACCGTCGCGTCCACCGCCGAGGCGCTCGCCGGCGCCGGCTACCTCCCCTCGCGTGAGATCGCGACCGCCGTCCTGCTCGGCGAAAAGCTCGGCAAGCCGCTGCTCGTGGAGGGCCCCGCCGGCGTCGGCAAGACCGAGCTCGCCGCGGCGATCTCCCGCGCGACAGGTCGGCCGATGCTCCGCCTGCAGTGCTACGAGGGGCTCGACGAGGCGAAGGCGCTCTACGAGTGGGAGTACGCAAAGCAGCTGCTCTGGGTGCAGCTCGTCCGCGAGCGGCTCGACGACGCGGTCCGGGCGGAGAAGACCCTCCAGGGTGCCGCCGACCGGCTCGCCGGCAGCGACGCGTTCTTCTTCAGCGAGCGCTTCCTCCTGGAGCGGCCGATCCTCAAGGCGCTCCGCGCCGACGAGAAGGTGGTGCTGCTGCTCGACGAGGTCGACAAGGCCGACCCGGAGTTCGAGGCGTTCCTGCTCGAGGTGCTCTCGGACTTCCAGGTGACCGTGCCCGAGCTCGGCACGTTCAAGGCGCGCCACCACCCCACCGTCGTCCTGACGTCGAACGCTGCGCGCGAGCTCTCCGACGCGCTCAAGCGGCGCTGCCTGCACCTTTTCGTCGACTATCCGACCGCCGAGCGGGAGCTGGCGATCGTCCGCGCAAAGGTGCCCGAAGCGAGCCTCGCGCTGGCGGAGCGGCTCGTCTCCGCCGTGCAGCGGCTGCGCGGCTGGGATCTGCGCAAGGCGCCGTCGATCGCGGAGACCATCGACTGGGCGCGGGCGCTGGTGGTGCTGCACGCCGACCGGCTCGATCCCGCGCTCGTCCGGGAGACCCTCGGCGTGGTGCTCAAGCACGAGGCGGATCGCGCGAAGGTCCTCCCCCGCGCGATCGAGCTGCTCTCGTAGCTAGTCGGCCTTCGGGGCCGACTCTTCCTTCTTCTCCACCGCGTCGAAGAAGCCCTTGCGGCCGATCGTGATGGCGGTCTTGTCAAAGCCGCCGCCGCCGCGCTGTACGTCGGTCACGTAGAGCACGCCGTCCTTCTTCCCGACCAGCCACGCGGCCTCTTCGCCCTCGCTGTGACCGTCCTCTTCGAGCTTGTACTGCTTCTCGATCGTGAAGACCTGCCAGGTGCCGCTCGCGCTCTCCTCGATCGACTTCAGGTCCCAGTCGACGACGAGGAAATCGCTCTTCTCCCAGAACCAGGGCGCCATGCTGTGGCGCTCGGTCTTGGTGGTCTTTTTGACCTCGGCGATCGTCGCGATCGTGCCGGGGTGCGTGAGCTTCTTCGCGTCCGCCCACCGCTTGTTCTTGACGTGCTCGAGGTACTTGCCGACGAGCAGACAGGCCTCGGCGCCGCCGCCCGTCTGGTCCTTGCAGCTCTCGGCCGTGCGGTCGGGCGTGGGCTTGCCCGGACCGCGCTTCTTCGCCGCGAGCGCGGGCGTGGCGGCGAAGAGCAGGCAGAGTGCGACGGCGAGCGACGTGCGCATGGTGGGCTCCGGTCCGTCGAGCACGACGGCGTGAAAGGCGCGGATCATCGGACCGGCTGGCGCGCACCGCAAGCCCGTCGCGCGAGGGCGAACGCGCGCGTTGCGTGCGCGCTCCGGCGACGGGTAGGGTCCGCCGCCCGTGCAAGGAGTCCTCGTGTCGCGTCGTCTCGGGATCATCCCGGCCGTCCTGCTGTCCGCTGCCTGCTCCGAGACCATCGAGCTCGAGGCGCCGCCCGCGCCGCCGGCGAGCCCCGTCGACCCGGCAGGGTTCCACCGCGCGCTCGCGCCGATGCTGTGCGCGCAGGCCTCGACGTGCGCGGGAGAAGAGGGCGCCTCCACGCTCGCGGGTTGCGGCGCCGCGCTCGCGCTCCAGGAGGAATGCGTCGCGACGATCGAGCTGCGGGGGCTCGCCGTGACGAGCGCCTGGGCCAGCGGACAGCTCTGCTATTATGGCCTGCCGTCGCTGGAGTTCGCGGGCACGTCGCTCGCGACGCGCTGCCTCGAGGAGCTGGCGCTCGACGCGCCCTCCTGCACCGCGAGCACCGACGCCGCGCGCGCGTGTGAGGCGATCGACGGCACCGGCGCGCCGGATGCCGCGCAGGGCGCGCTCGTGCTCCCGCTCTCCTGCCAGTGCGCGCTCGCGGCGGCGGGGCGCGAGCTGACCGACCCCTGCCGCACGCTGCTGGCGGGGACCGACGCGGGGCGCGAGCTGATCGCGGCGGGCGGCGGCGCGGCGTGCGTCGAGGCGCGCTGCGGCGGCGAGGACGTGGACGACGACGGCGACGGGCTCGCGGGCTGCCGCGATCCGGACTGCGTGGCCGATCCGGCCTGCACGGGCGCTGGCGGCTCCGGCGGCGCTGGCGGCTCCGGCGCTGGCGGCTCCGGCGCTGGCGGGTCGGGCGGTGCTGGCGGCGCAGGCGGCCAGGGTGGGAGCGGGGCCGGCGGTTCGGCGGCGGGCGGCGCAGGCGGCAACGGCTGAGTCGCAAGGCGCCGCTTGTCGCGCGCCCTCTGCGATCTAGGATGGCGGACCCCCATGGAAACCAAGCGCGTCCTCATCGTCGAGCCTCAGAACGACTTTGCGCTGCAGATGGCGGCCGTGCTGCACCAGGCCGGCTTCCAGACCGCGCTCGCCCGCTCGGCCCAGGAGGCGATGAAGGAGCTCCAGGACCGCCGGCCTGCGTGCGTCGTGCTGCGCGCCGAGCTTCCGGAGGGCTCCGGCTTCTCCCTGTGCAATCGGATCCGCCGCGCAGAGGCGACGCGCGATCTGCCGATTCTCCTTTGCTCGAGCGACTCCGGGCCCGAGGCGCTGCGCGATCACGCCGGCCAGCCGGGCGCAGCGAGCGCC
>CAYHCR010000561.1:0-3527 GCA_964354895.1 uncultured Myxococcales bacterium
GCTTCGGCGCCACGCTCTTCTCGATCGTCGCCCCGCCCGGCACGCGGCCGCTCGTCACCTGGTTCTTCTTCGTCGAGGAGCCGGCGCGCCCGGCCGTGAAGCCGCCGGTCTGGATCGGCCCCTGCGCCGCCGCGTAGGGCTCGCCGTCGGGGCCACGCAGCGCCGTCAGCAGCAGCACGCCGCCCTCGAGCGAGCGCGCGTTGCCGAGCGAGGCGACCGTCACGTCGATGCGGCTGCCGGGCCGCGCGAAGGGCGGCAGCGTCGCGGTCACCGTCACGGCGGCGACGTTGCGCACGCGCACCTCGCGCGGATCGATGCGCACGCCGAGCCGGCCGAGCATGCCGCTGACGGCCTGCGTGGTGAACAGGACCTGCTCGGTGTCGCCCGTTCCGGAGAGGCCGACGACGAGCCCGTAGCCGATCAGCGCGTTCTCACGCACGCCGACCACGTCGACGAGCTCCTTGATCCGCTGCGGGGCGGCGGCCGCGGGGGGCGCGGCGAGGAGCAGCACTGCCATCACCTGGAGGAGGGTTCTCATCAGAAGGGCCAGATCCAGCCCAGGTAGCGGGAGAGGATCCCCTGCTGCTGGGCGGCGGTGAGGACGCCGCGGCCGGTGAACTCGATCTCGGCGTCCGCGACCATGCTGCTCTTCACGGAGTTCGCCTCGTCGATGTCGATCGGTCGCACGACGCCCGAGATGTAGAAGTGCTGCTCTTCGTCGTTGACGAGCACCACGCGGTGCCCCTCGATGAAGAGGTTCCCGTTCGGCAGAACTTGCCGGACCACCGCAGGCACGGTGGCGTTGAACCGCTCCGTGCGGCCGGTCGAGCCCTTGCCGGAGAAGGCGCTCGACGAGCGCCCGGCGAGCTCGGCGGCGAAGTCGGGATCGAGCTGGTTGAGCTTCGCGAGCTGCCCGAGGAACGCAGAGATGTTCGCCTCGGACTCGGAGGTCCGGGACGTCTCGGTCTCCGCGCGCCGCTCGGCGTCGGCGTTCTCCTCGATCCGCACGACGACGAGGTCATCGCTGCGGAAGGCGCGCGCGTCGGTGAAGAGGCTCGCGCCGGGGCCGGAGGGGCGAAACAGGCTGCCCGGCGTGCCGACGTCGACGGCGCGGCCTGCGCCCGAGGGCTCGTAGACGCGCCGCTTGGGCGTATAGGCCGCGACGTGCGCGGGCTCGCACGCCGTCGCGAGCAGCGCGAGGGCGAGCCCTGCCAGTACCGTTCTCATGGCGCCTCCGCGACGAGCACGTCGCCCTGCCAGGTGCCGCGCAGGACCCGCCCGTCGGACAGTTTTGCGCAGCCGATCGCGGCGCAGTCGGACGCGGTCGCCGGGCGCTCGAGCTCCACCGACCCCGCGACGAGCCGCACCGTCACCCGTGTGCCGGGCGGCGGGCCGGGCGCGCGCGCGTCGGCCTCCACGATCGCGCCGGCGTGCAGGCTCCGGCGCGCACGATCGCCCTCCGAGAGCGCCCGCGGCCGATCCTCACGCCCCGCCGTCAGCTCGCACCGCGACGGCGCCACGGCCCCCGCGAGCGCCGCGCCCTTGCGCAGTTCACGGCTCGCCCGCAGGCACGGCGCGTCGAGCCGCACCCGCGCCAGCCCCGGCCCGTCGCACGCGCCCGGGCCGCCGGAGAGCCGGAGAGAGACCACGCCGCCCACCCGGATCGGCGCCGCCTCCACCCGCTCGACCCGGCAGCCCGGCCGCGGCGGCCGGAACGACACCAGTTGAATCGACGCCGTCTCGTCCACCCGCGCCCGCTCCACCGCCGCGCGCACGGCCGCCGTCGCCCCGTCCTCGGGGGCGGCGTGCAGCAGTGCGGCGAGGAGGAGCAGGGTCGGCATGATCGGCTACCGCATCGACGTGAGGCGCTGGAGCATCTGGTCCGCCGCCTGGATCACCTTGCTGTTCATCTCGTACGCGCGCTGGGTCGAGATCATGTCGATCATCTCCTCGACCGCGCGGACGTTCGCCGACTCGAGAAATCCCTGCGCGAGCGAGCCCATGCCGTCCTCGCCGGGGCGCGCCAGCTTCACCTCGCCGGAGCCGGCGCTCTGCGCGAGCAGCGTGCCGCCGAGGCTCTCGAGCCCCTGCGGGTTCGTGAAGCGCGCCAGCTCGATCCGCCCGAGCTCCATCGGCGCGACGCGGCCGGGCACCTCCGCGAGCACGACGCCGTCGGGCTGGATGGTGATCGCCTTGGCGTCCGGCGGGAACTGGATCCGCGCGGCGAGGGGAAGTCCTGCCGACGTGACGAGCCGGCCCTCGGCGTCGACGCGCAGGTTGCCGGCGCGCGTATAGGCCTCCGTGCCGTCGGGCCGCTCCACGACGAAGAAGCCCTGGCCCTCGATCGCCAGATCGAGCGGGTTCTGCGTCGAGAGCAGATCTCCCTGCCCCATCGCGCGGCTCGTCGCCACGGTGCGTACGCCGAGGCCCACCTCGAGCGGCAGGCTCGAGGTCGCGGTCGTCGGATCGGGCGCCTCCGCGCCGGCGAGCTTCTCCGAGACGAGCTCCTCGAACTCGGCGCGCGTGCGCTTGAAGCCCACGGTCCCCGCGTTCGCGAGGTTGTGCGCGATCGTGTCCATCTTGGTCTGCTGGGCCTCCATGCCGGTGGCCGCCGAATAGAGCGATCGGAGCATCTTTTGGTCCTCCTCCTTCAGCGGATGCGGCCGAGCTCGCCCGCGCGATCGCCCAGCTTCTTGTAGGTCTCGATGGCCTGCATCGACGCGTCGAACACGCGCTGCGCGCTGACGAGCGCGACCGCGGCCTCGAGCGGCGAGGCGTTGGACGAGGTGAGCTGGCCGACGTGCAGCTTTGCGTCCGAGCGGACGACGGCGTCCGGATCGCCCGGCATCACGACCCCTGGCGAGACCTTGTGCAGCGGCGCGTCGGTGCGGAAGCGGCCGATGCGCCCGACCGCCCCGCCGTTCGAGAGCAGCGTGCCGTCGGAGCGGATCGCGACCTCGGCGCCGACGTCGACCTGCAGCGCCTGGCCGGCGTCATCGAGCAGCGGCAGCCCTGCGGCGTAGACGCTCCCGTCGTCCGCGACACGGAGTCGACCGTCCCGCGTCAGACCCGTGGCGCCGTTCGGCAGCCGCACCGCGAGGAACGCGTCACCGTCCGGGCGGACGTCGAGCTTGTCGCCCGTCTGCATGGCGGCGCCGGGGCGCGCGTCGACCGTCGCCAGCACCGCCCCCACGCCCACCTTCTCGCCGCCGCCCTTCTCCGGGAGGAACGCCTCGAAGGCGCCGCGCTCCTTGAGGAATCCAGGGGTCGTCGCGTTGGAGAGCTCGTCGGAGATGCCCTCCAGCGTGCGGCTTCGGGCCACCGCGCCGTTCATGCCGATGTAGACGCCGTTCGACACGGGAGCTCCTCTCGCCGCAACGGTGACGCGATCGCGCCACGGCCCTGTGGACTTCAAGAGCCGGGCCAGCCACGCCGATGGCGGGCGCTCGCCTTGCAAAAGTCCAGGACCCATGGCCCGCCCGATCGCGCGGCTGCAGCGGCCGGTGGACCCCCGGGTGCGGGCGACC
>CAYHCR010000562.1:0-3527 GCA_964354895.1 uncultured Myxococcales bacterium
ATCGCCGGCGCCGAGGTGGCGGCGGGCGAAGCGGTCGGGGTGCTGCAGCGTGCGGCTCAGCGGGGCGCTCCCAACGTGCAGCGCCGCGGCCTGGGCGCAGGACGCGGCGATCCGGGGCGGCGGCCGCCCCGAGGGAAGGACTGCGGGCGAATCAGCCGAGCTTCGAGACGTAGGTGGGCTGGTCGAGCATGCCCTCGAACGCGCCGGCTTCGGCCGGCTTGACCTTGATCATCCAGGCGGCGCCGTAGGGATCCGAGTTGATGAGGTTCGTCGCGTCGGGGAGGGCGTCGTTGCGGGCGATGATCTCGCCGGACATCGGCGCGTAGAGCTCGCTGACGGCCTTGGTCGACTCGACGACGCCGAAGGGCTCGCCCTTCTTGATCTTCGTGCCGGGCGCGGGGAGTTCGACGAAGACGACGTCGCCGAGCGAGTCCTGCGCGAACGCGGTGATGCCGACGACGATCAGGTCGCCCTCCTTCTTCGCCCACTCGTGGTCGGGCGTGTAGCGGAGATCGGCGGGGTAGGTCAGCTCTGCCATGGTGCGCTCCGGTGGAGAGGTATGCAGGTGAAGGGTCAGGCTTTTCGGTGCAGGAACGGCGTCTTTACGACGCGGGCGGCGACGGGCTTGCCGCGGATCTCGACGGCGAAGACGGAGCCCTCGGCCGCGAGCGCGGTCGGCACGTAGCCGATGCCGATCGGCTTCTCGAGCGACGGGCTCTGCGTGCCGCTGGTGACCACGCCGATCGGCTGGCCGTCCTTCCCGATCGGATAGCCGTGGCGGGGGATCCCGCGCTCGGTCAACTCGAAGCCGACGAGCTTGCGCGCGACGCCGGCGGCCTTCTGCGCGACGAGCGCCGCCTTGCCCACGAAGTCGGCCTTGTCGAGCTTGACGATCCAGCCGAGGCCCGCCTCGAGCGGCGTGTGATCGTCGTCGATGTCGTTGCCGTAGAGCGAGTACTTCATCTCGGTCCGGAGCGAGTCGCGCGCGCCGAGGCCCGTGGGCGCGAGGCCGTCGGCCTTGCCCGTCGCGAGCAGCGCCTCCCAGAGCGCCTCGGCGTCGGCGTTGCGGCAGAAGAGCTCGAAGCCGTCCTCGCCGGTGTACCCGGTGCGCGCGAGGATGCACTCCTTGCCGTCGACCTTGCCCTCCGCGAACCAGTAGTTCTTGATCGGCGCCAGGTCCGTCTTCGTGAGGCGCTGGAGGATCGCGGCGGCCTTCGGCCCCTGCACGGCGATCTGGCTCCACGCGTCGGACTCATTCCGCGGCGCGACGCCCGTCGCCATCTTCTTCATCCACGCGAAGTCCTTGTCGACGTTCGCGCCGTTCACGCAGACGAGGACCTTCGTGGGCGAGAAGCGGTAGCAGATGACGTCGTCGACGAAGCCGCCCCGCTCGTTGAGCAGCCCCGCGTAGGCGGCCTGGCCGTCGGCGAGCTTCGAGAGATCGTTCGTGACGAGGCGGTCGACGGCGGCGAGCGCGCCTTCGCCCTCGAAGAAGACCTCGCCCATGTGCGAGACGTCGAAGAGCCCGCCCGCGGTGCGCACGTTCTTGTGCTCCGCGATCAGCCCGGCGAACTGGACCGGCAGCTCCCAGCCCGCAAAGTCGACGAGCTTGCCGCCGTGGCGCACGTGGGCGTCGTACAGGTGGGTGCGGCGGGGGGGCATGGCGACCTCGGGGGTGGGGGACGGGCGCGGATCGTGGTCCCCGGTTTCACCTCCGTCAAGCGGCCAACGGGGCCCTGCGAAGAGCCTGCGCGCGAGGCCGGAGGTTCACCGGTCGCGCGGCAGAAATCGCAGCAATTCGCCGGGTCCCGCGAGCCGCAGAAGCAGCGCGATCGCCTCCGAGGGCGCAAGGCCTGCGGGGGTGGCGGCGGCGATCGTCGCACCCTCGGCGAGCGCGCCGAGCAGGCGCGCGGCCGCGGGCGTCAGCTCGTGTACGCGCGGCAGGTCGTCGAGCCGGTGCACGAGCAGCGCGACGGGCGCAGGCGCCGACTCCGGCGCGGCCGCGTCGACGATCCGGTGGACGGGGTGGCCGTAGGCGACGAGCCGCGCGGAGGGGTGAAACTCGACGACGTCGCTCTCCTGCGGCGCGCGCGGCGAGGTCGGCCACGGCGCGTCGTCGGACTCGAGCAGCTCTTCGACGAGCAGCTCCCAGTGCAGCAGCTCGGCGAGCGGGCCCGGCGGCAGGACTGCGGCTGCGAACCGGCCGAAGTGGAACGGGAGGCGCCGGAAGAGGCGCTCGTCGGGGGGCGCCTCGTCCAGCCAGCGCGCGACGAGCGGCGCGAGCCCGTCCGGCCCCGCCCGCGCCCACGCGAGGGGCGCGGTCTGCCGCACGACCCGATGGAGGCCGCCTCGGACGAGCGTCCGGTAGAGCCTCGCGCGCTCCTCGGGAAGTCCTGCGGGCATCGTCGGGGTCGCGGGGAAGAGCAGGGCGCGCAGCGCGGCCTCGAGCGAGGGAAGGTTCGCGCTCATGGGCCCGCCAGCGCCGTCAGCCGCGCGAGCTCGCGCTCCAGCGCTGCGAGTGGCGGGATCCGGAAGTCGCGCTCGAGCAGGATCGGGACCGGGCGCGGGAGCCGGCTGACCACGAACGCGAGGAGCGCATAGACCGGCTCCGCGATCGGGGCGCCGTGCGTGTCCACGAGGAGCCCCGGCGCCTCCTCGTCGTGGCCGGCGACGTGCAACTCGACGACGCGATCGAGCGGCAGCGCGGCGACGTAGGCGCGCGCGTCGAACCCGAAGTTCACGGCGTTGACGTAGACGTTGTTGACGTCGAGCAGCAGCGCGCAGTCCGCCTCCTCGAGCACCGCGCGCACGAACGTCGGCTCGTCCATCGTCGCGCCGGGCCATCGCGCGTAGGCAGAGACGTTCTCGATCGCGAGCGGAAGCTCGAGCCGATCGCGCAGCGCGCGGATCCGCGTGGCGGCGCGCGTCACCGCCTCTTCGGTGTGGGGCAACGGCAGCAGATCGTGCAGCGGCCGACCCGCCGCGTGCGTCAGGCAGAGGTGGTCGCTGTAGAAGGGCGCGTGGTGCGCGTGCAGCAGCGCCCGGAGCGACGAGACGAACCCCTCGTCGATCGGCGCCGCGCCGGCGAAGTCGCCCGCGAGGCCGTGAAACGACAGCGGGAAGCGCTCCGCGGCGCGCGCGAGCAGCCGGGCGCGGGGACCGCCCGCGCCGAGGAAATTCTCGGGGGAGAGCTCGACGAACGACGCGTGGGTCGTCGGCGCGGCGAGCAGCTCGTCCGCGAGCGCCCGCCGGAGGCCGAGCCCCACTCCGCGCAGAGGGCGCGAGGCCAGGGGCACGCCGGGCGCTACTGCGCTGCTTTGGCGTCGGTCGCCTTCGCGTCGGTCGCCTTCGCGTCAGCTTTGCCGCCGCCGTCCGTCTTCGCCTCGGCGCCGCAGGCCGCCTCCTCGCCCTTCGCCCGCGTGCCGCTCTTGCGCTTTCCCCCGGTCGTCGGCTTCGCCTCGGCCGCGCCGCCGCACTGGCCCTCGCCGCACGCGTGCTCCGCGCCCTTCTCTGCCGCGACCGCGGGC
>CAYHCR010000563.1:0-3521 GCA_964354895.1 uncultured Myxococcales bacterium
GGGCTGCGCGGAGGCGGGCCGCGCCGGCGAGGTCGGCCGCGGCGACCTCGGGGACTGCCCGGCCCTGTAAGTCCCCGCGCGGTCGCGCGTGGGAGAGGGCGAGGCGGCGGGCGGCGGGAATCCTCCCGTCCGCGCCGCCGGAGGATCCGCCCATGACGCCCCGCTCGATCGCCGCACTCCTGACCGTCCTGCTCGGCGCCGCCTGCGCCGCCGGCGGTGCCCCGCCGATGGGCACGATGGTCGCCTACGAAGCGCCCGCCGCGCCGATCCCCGCGCCGCTGGAGCGCTCGCTCTTCGTGCCGCTCGGGGGCGCGCGGCTCACGGAGGACGAGATCGGCCGCATCCTCGACGCGCCCGTCGCGCTGCGGCTGCCGGCGCGGGTCGGCGTGGTGTCGCTCGAGCGCGGCTTCGCGCCCGGCGCGCCCGACCGGATCGGGCAGGGCCTGCCGGCCTCCCGCGCGCTCGCCAGGAAGCTCGAGGAGACGGGGCTCGTCGCCGTCGCCAGCGAGGTCTCGCGCGAGCTCCCGACCGGCAGCGGCGTCGAGGGTCTGCGCGAGCTCGCGGCGCGGTACCGGGCGCCCTACCTCGTCCTCTACACCGAGCGCTGGGAGGACCACAGCCGCATGAATGGCTGGGGCGCGCTCTGGGTGACGCTGGTCGGCGGCTTCGTCGCGCCGAACCGGACGGTCGCGGGCGAGGGCGTGATCGAGGCGAGCCTGCTCGACGTGCGCACCGGCACGGTGCTCTTCACGGTGCAGGAGTCGGTCGCGTTCGAGGGCTGGAGCCTCGCGCTCGGCGCCGAGACCGCGTGGGAGGAGCAGCGGCGCGAGGCGGCCTCGAAGGCGGCGGACGCGCTCTCCGAGCGGGTCGTCGAGCGCTGGCAGCGCCTCGCGCGCGCCTCCAAGGAGGAGACGGCGGGCGCGGCGGCGGCCGCGGTGACCGTCCCGCCCGTCCCGGCGATCTGAAGAGCTGTCCGAGGCGCCTGGACTCGGCTCGACCTCGCTGCGCCTCGGCCGCTTCAGCGACGGGGCGGCCGGCCCCCGGCCTTCGGCGCGTCGCCCTCCGGGGCGGGCAGCCCGGGCGCGTCCCACTCGACGGCGACGGGCTCGACGACGGTGCGGCCGCCCGCGAACCGCGGCACCTTCACCCGCCCGTCGCGTCGCCCCGCCTCCCAGACGTCCCGCGTGATCCGCACGTCTTCCCGGCAATACTTCTCCAGCTTCGCGAAGTCGCCCTGCCGGTACCACTCGAGCGCCTGCAGGCCGTCGGCGCTCTTGCTGGCGCCCAGCGTGCCGCGCGCGAGCGAGTCGAGCGAGACGCGGTGGCCCATCCGGCCGGCGAGATCCTCCATGAGATCGAAGAGCACCGCGCGGTCGAGCAGGTGTGCCGGATCGTACGGGCGCAGCACCTCTCGGTCGAAGCGGCGGTGGTTGAAGCCGACCACCAGCTCCGCGGCCGCGAGCCGCTGCACGAGCGCGTCGGCTTGTTCTTCGCGATACGTCGTGAAGCCGCGGCCGTAGGCGAAGACCACCGCGAGCGACAGGCCCAGTCGCTCGATCCGACGACCCGGCACCTCGTCGAACGAGCGCTGCGTCTCCAGATCGAAGACGAGCACCTCGCCGCCCCGTGGCACGAACGCGAGCGGCGGCGCGCGGGGCGGCGGCGGTGTGCGCCCCGGCTCCTCGCTCGGCTTCTGGCCAGCCAGGAAGAGCTGTGCGGCCTCGAGGTGCTTGCAGGTGCCGAGCTTCGCGCCCGCGAAGTCGGGGCAGGAGCAGTCGAGCGCGCGCCCCGCCAGATCGAAGCGCGCGGTGTAGACGTTGCCGGAGCCGGACCGGACCCTCACGACCCCGCCCCCGAGCGCCTCGAAGGCGAACGCCTCCCGCTCGGCGGCGCGGCGGCGCTTGTCGATCTCGGCGCTCCGGCGGTCCACGAACGCGAGCTTGGCACCGCCGCGCGCCGGGGTCACGGCGCCCGGCGCTTGAAGGTCCGCTCCGTCGCCGCGTGCTGCGAGAGCGCGTCGGCCCGCGCGGCGGTCTCCTCCTCGAGGTAGCGGCGCAGCGCGCGGTCGACCGCGGGATCGAGGAAGAGGTGCGCGCTGTGGGTCCGGGCCGGCTGGAAGCCCCGTGGGAGCTTGTGCTCGCCGCCGGCGCCGCCCTCGAACGCCTGCAGCCCGCGCGCGAGCACGTCCTCCATCGAGTGGTAGAGGCAGACGTGAAAGTGCAGGTAGGGCAGCTCCTCGAAGCAGCCCCAGTAGCGGCCGAAGAGCCGCGTCGAGGAGGTGGCGTTGAAGGCGCCCGCCACGAGCGTGTCACCACGCTGCGCGACCACGAGCTCGAGCGCGTCCGGCATGGTCGCGAAGATGGCGTCGTAGAAGCCCCGGTTCAGCCAGCGCCGGCCCCAGACGAGCTTGTCGACCGTGCTCGTGTGCAGCGCGTGCGCCGCCGCGCCCCAGCGTTCGGACTCGCGCGCGAGCGCCTCGCCGCGCACCGTGCGGATGGTCAGGCCGTGCGAGAGCGCGAGGAGCCGCTCCCGCTTGAGCATGTGTCGTCGCTTCGCCGTCAAGCTCTGCAGGAATTCGTCCCAGCCCGACCAGCCCTGGTTCTGGAAGTGGTACTGGATCGACGTCCGCCCGGCGAGGCCCGCCACCTCGAGCTCCGCCTGCTCGGCCGCCGTCGGGAAGAGCACCTGCAGCGTGCCCCAGCCGTGCACCTCTGCGGCGTGCCTCGCGCCGTGCAGCAGCGCGTCGATCGCGCTGCGCCGATCGACGCCGGGCGCGACGAGCAGGCGCTCGCCGGTGCAGGGCGTGAAGGGCACCGTGATCGCGAGCTTCGGATAGTAGGGCCGGTTCGCGCGCAGGGCCGCGTCGGCGAAGCCGAAGTCGCGCGAGAAGTCGCCGTCGGAGTCGTCCTTCACGTACGCCGGCGCGGCCGCGACCAGCGTCGAGCCCTCCCACAGCGTCAGATGTGCAGGCGTGAAGCCGCTCGCGGCGCTCGCGCAGCCGGAGCGCTCGAGCGCGGAGAGCCAGGCGTGACGGGTGAACGGGGTGGCGCCGGGCGGGCGCAACGCGTCCCACGCCTCCGGGGCGAGCTCGTCGATCGAGCTGCACAGCTTTCATCGAAGCGAGGTCACTCACGGGATCTAACGACCCGCGTTCGACGCGGCAGCAGACGGGCCGGCCGACCCGGACACGACCGCGCCGCCCACTCCGAACGCTCGTAGGGGCGGAGCCTCGACGACGCCGGGCGGGCCGGACTACTCGGAGATCGGCTTGAACTCGATGCGGCGGTTCTTCGCCTTGCCGGCCTTGGTCTTGTTGTCGGCGACCGGCTCGTCGGGGCCTGCGCCGCGGGTGCGCACGCGGGAGGCGTCGACGCCCTTCTTCACGAAGTAGTCCTTCACGGCCGCCGCGCGGTCCTCGGAGAGCTTCGTGTTCGTCGCCTTGTCGCCGGTGTTGTCCGTGTGGCCGGAGACCTCGAGCTTGAGCTCGAGGAACTTCGTCATCACCGCGACCGCCGCGTCGC
>CAYHCR010000564.1:0-3517 GCA_964354895.1 uncultured Myxococcales bacterium
CGAGGTCGGCAGCGTAGCAGGTGGGCGGCGTCGCGCAGAGGGCCGGCTGAACCAGTCGGCCGCCGGCTGCGTCGATCCGGCATGTCCTACGAACGCCTCGCCGCCTATGAGCCCGCGCCCGCGCCGCCGGACGCGCCCCGCGTGGCGGTCGCCCGCGCCGCGCCTGTCTTTCTTGCGTCGCCGCTGCGGGACAAGGGGATCGCGCTGCTGCTGGAGTTCGGCTGCGCGATCTTCCTCTTCACGTTCGGCGCCGGCCACCTCTACGCCGGGCGCGCGAGCGAGGGGCTCGCCTGGATGTTCGGCTGGTGGACGGCCTGCCTGATCAACTTCGTGTTGTGCTTCGTGCTCGTCGGCTTCGTCACCTGGCCGCTGACGTTCCTGGTGTTCTCGGCGCTCTCCGCGAGCCGCCTCGGCGAGTCGATCGAAGAGCACAACTTCCGCGTACGGACCGGCATGGCGTAGCGCTTGCTCCTTCGCGGCGCGCGGTGTCGGATGACGCGGTGCCCCCTGCTCTTGCTGGAATCCGGACCGCGCTCGGCCAGGTCGTGCGCGGAAAGCCCGAGGCGATCGAGCTGCTGCTGACCGGCGTGCTCGCCGGCGGCCACGTGCTGCTCGAGGACGCGCCGGGGCTCGGCAAGACGACGCTCGCGCGCGCGCTCGCCCGCTGCTTCGACCTCGCCTTCGCCCGCGTGCAGTGCACGCCCGACCTCCTGCCGGCCGACGTGACCGGCTCGTCCGTCCTTCGGCCGACGGAGGGGACCTTCGCCTTCCAGCCCGGCCCCGTCTTCACGCAGGTCCTGCTCGCGGATGAGCTCAACCGCGCCTCGCCGCGCACGCAGTCGGCGCTGCTCGAGGCGATGGCCGAGGGCACGGTGACCGTCGACGGCACCACGCGCCCGCTCCCGCGGCCGTTCTTCGTGCTCGCGACGCAGAACCCGATCGATTTTCAGGGGACCTACCCGCTGCCCGAGGCGCAGCTCGATCGCTTCCTGCTGCGCTTCGGCATCGGCTATCCGGCGGCGGAGGTGGAGCTCGAGATCCTGCAGGCGAGCCGGGGGCCCTCCGCGATGGACGCGCTGACACCGCTCGCCACTGCCGCAGAGCTGCTCACGCTGCAGGAGCAGGTGCGGCAGATCGAGGTGAAGGAGCCGGTCGCGCGTTACCTGCTCTCGCTGATCGCGCGCACGCGCCGTCATCCGCAGCTCGAGCTCGGCGTCTCGACGCGCGGGGCGCTCTCGTTTCACCGCGCGATCCAGGCGCGGGCGCTGCTCGCCGGGCGGACGTGGGCCGGCCCCGCCGACGTGCAGGCGCTCGCCGGTCCCGCGCTCGCCCATCGCGTCGTGCTCTCGCCGCAGGCGCGCTTCTCGGGGACCACCAGCACGGCCGTCATCGCCGCGCTCGTCGCGGAGGTCGAGGCGCCGACGTGAACCTCGCGCGCCTCAACCACATCCTCATCCCGGAGACGAAGGAGGCCCGCGATCGCTTCCGCGGAAGTGTCGCAGGTAAGTTGTTCCGGCCGCTGCTCTGGGGCTTCTTCGCGTTGACGGACGAGGGGCGTTTCCTCGCGGTCTTCACGCTGCTCGTCGGCGGCGCCGGCCTCGAGGTGCCGAGCAACCCGATCCACCTGCTCTTCGGGCTCCTCGTCGGCGTGCTCGTCGCGGCGATCCTCCTGCGCCCGCTCTTCCCGTTGCCGAAGGTCGCGCTCGAGGTCGTCGCGCCGCGGCGCGTGACCGTGGGCGAGGAGGCGGTCTTCACGCTGCGCCTCGTGAACGGCGGGGACCGGACGCACGGCGCGGTGCGCGTCGAGGGGCCGTTCCTGCCGTGGGACGGCGCGTGGAGCGGGCCGCCGCCGGGGGTCGCGTCGCTCGCGCCCGGCGAGGGGGTGACGGTGCAGGCGCGCGCCCGCTTCGTGCAGCGGGGCGAGCACCATCTGGAGCCGTTCGGCGCGGCGGCGCTCGTGCCCTTCGCGCTCGCACAGGGTCCGCGGGTGGAGAGCCCCAGCGTGCTGTTCCTGGTGGTGCCGCGCGCGGCGGAGGTGCGGGGCCTGCAGCTGCAGGGCGGGCGGCGGCTGCAGCCGGGCGGCGTGGCGCTGGCGTCGACGACGGGCGAGGCGCGCGAGCTCGCGGGGCTGCGCCCGTACCGGCCGGGTGATCCGGTGCGCGATCTCTCGGCGCGCGGCTGGGCCAAACGCGGCGAGCCGGTCGTGCGGGAGTGGCAGCAGGAGTACTTCACGCGCGTGGGTGTCGTGCTCGACACCGACGGGACCGCGGCCGACGAGGGGCGGCGGGAGGCGGCGATCTCGCTGGCGGCCGGCGTCGTGCGCGAGCTGACGCGGGGCGAGGCGCTCATCGACGTGCTCGTCGCCGGCGACGCGGTCCACGCGCTCACGATCGGCCGGTCGCTCGGGTTCCTGGAGCAGGTGCTCGATCACCTCGCGTGCGTGAAGCCGGGGCCCGCGCTCGACGTCGCGCGGCTGCTGCAGCGGCTCGAGCCGTTCCTGCCGCGGCTCTCGTCGATCGTGATCGTCGCGCTCGCGGACGATCCGGCGCGGCGCGCGCTCGCGGAAGAGCTCCGGCGCCGCGGGATCGAGGTCCGGCTGCTGCTCTGCGGCGCGAAGGCCACCGCCGCGGGCGCGACGGAGGTGCCGCTGGAGCTCATCCAGAAGCGCCTTCCGGTGGTCCTGTGACGCTGCGGGGCGGCGTCTCGGCGACGACCGACGGCCGCGGGGGCCGACTGCGGCGCTGGCTGCCGTCCCTGCCGATCGCGGGGGCGGCGGCGCTGCTCGGCGTGGCGACGGGGCGGCTGGAGGTGCCCCTCGCGCTCGGGGTGCTCGCGCTGATCTCCGGCTGGTTTCCGGCAAAGCTGACCGTCGCGCCGATCGTCGAGATCGCGATGACCGGCACGCTGGCGGTCGCCGCGATCCCGCTCGCCGGCTTCCTGGAGCCCGAGCCCGGACGGCTCGGCGGCGTCGTCTCGCTCGTCGCGGTGCCGGGCGCGCTCGCGTTGCTGCTGCTGGCGATCGGCCGGCGGCTGCTGACGACCCCGCGCGGCGGAGAGCCGGGCACGCAGGCGCTCGTGCTCTTCGCGCTGCTGTTCTCGGGCGCCGGCACGATCGGCGTCCGCTACGTCGTCCTCGCGGGGCTCGTGGCGCTGGGCTCCTCGCTCGCGCTGCGCGCGCAGGATCCGGCGCGGCGCGGCGGGCGGACGGGAGGGCGAGGCGTGGCGGCGGCGCTCGTGGTGCTGGCGTCCGGCGCGCTCGGCACGGCGGCCGCGGGGTTCGGGCTCCCGCTCGCCTTCCGCGACGTCGGCCAGTGGATCATCGAGTGGATCGAGCCGCCGATGGAGGTCGGGTTCTCCGGCAGTTCGGTCCGGCTCGGCGGGCTGCGGGACGTCTATCTCTCTCCGAAGGAAGTCTTGCGCGTGGAGGGCGTGGAGCCGGGCGCGCTGCTGCGCGGCGCGACCTTCGAGCGCTACGACCGCGGCGTCTGGCTGGCCGGCGAGAGACGCTTCGAGGCGG
>CAYHCR010000565.1:0-3516 GCA_964354895.1 uncultured Myxococcales bacterium
GACGGCGGTCCGTGCTGCCAGACGCAGGATGGTGTCTGCCAGGGCCTCGCCGCCCGGACGAGCCACTGCGCCGCGCGGCCCTGGCCGCAGGGGCGGTGGGTCACGACGTGTACGGAGCCGCTCGCGCTCGCGCCGCCGGGCGGGGCCTGCGCTCGGTCCGAGGACTGCGCGACGGGGCTCTGCGTCGAGGCCCGCTGCGCGTCGCCCTGCGACCCGGGCCACGATCGGTGCGCCGTGATCGAGCCGGGCACGAGCTGCTGCGGGACCGAGGTCACGCTGACCGATGGCGCTGCGGCGTGCGTGCCGGTCTGCCGGGGTGACTGCGCCGTCTCCCCGGGGTGCACGCCATGACGATCTCCCCTTGGTCGCGGGCTCGAACCCGGCAGACGCGGGGGCTCCTGCTCGGAGTGGCAATGCTGCTCTCCGGCTGTGCGGAGCAGGCGAGCGAGCCGGCCGCGGCGGGCCCGGGTGGCGACGGTTCCGGGGGGGGCGGCGGCGCAGACGCGGGCGCCTGCCCCGATCTCTCCGCGACGGGCTCGTGCCGTCGCGAGGGGCCCGGGCAGTCCTGCGCCGTCGACGAGGTCTGCACGATCGCCGCGGGCCGCTCGTGCGGCGCGGCGCGCTGCTGCACGCTGCCCTTCGAGTGCGTGCCCTTCGGCGGCGGCGTCCCGGGTGGCTTCGCGTGCGAAGACGACGGCGCCTGCGAGAGCGGCGCCTGCATGGCGGTCGGCGGCCGCGGGGTGTGTCTTCGGGCGTGCGTCGAGGGAGACGGGATCGGTTCAGGCTGCCCGCTCGGGTTCACGTGTGCGGTCTTCTCGCTCGACGCCACACGCTCGGTCCTCTCGTGCGTGGGGGTGGGCGCGGACGGCGCGTTCGACGGCGCGCGGGTGCTCTGTCACCGTGACAGGGACTGCCCGGAGGGGCGCTACTGCTACGTGGAGGCGGGCGCCGCGTTCTATGACGGGGCCGCGTTCGGCCGCTGCGAGCCGGACACCCGCACGCAACGTGGCCTGACCGTCGCGTGCGAGGCGGCCGGCCCGCTCTCGCTGGACGAGTCCCCTACGGGACCGCAGCTCCCCGACCGCGTCACGCACTGGAGCGCCGGCTGCGCCGAGACGGGGCTCTGCCACGCGGCGTGCATCGAGCTCGACCCGGACGGCTGCAACTGCCGCCAGCCGCAGGATCACGGCTTCTGCCGCGGGGCGCGCTGCACCCCGCCCTGCAGGAACGACGACGACTGTCCCTCGCCGATGGTCTGCCAGGCTCCCCGGGCGCAGGAGCTCCGATCGACCGATCCCGACCTGCAGCTCCGGCTCTGCGTGCTGCCCGTGTTCGAAGAGACCGAGTGGGGCTGCTTCGACGAGACCGACTGCTGCCGCGGCGGCCTCCAGCGGATCGGCACGGAGTGCTGCAACCACTCCCGCGACGGCCTCTGCAGCGGGCCCGTGCCCGAGCGCACGCACTGTCGCGTCACGCCCGAGGTCGGCCGCTACACCTCGCGCTGCGAGCTGCCCACCGGCCGCGGCGAGCCGGGCGCGGGCTGTACCACGCACGCCGACTGCGAGAGCGCGCTCTGCGCTCCGACCGGCGTCTGCACCTCGCCGTGCGATCCGGGGCCGGGCGATCGCTGCGCCGAGATCCTCCCCGGTACGCAATGCTGCCCGACGCCGATCGAAGCTGCCTGCATCCCTTCCTGCCGCGCCGACTGCGCTGGAGGCCCCACGTGTACGCCCTGATCCTGCTCCTCGCTGCCGCGCTCGTCGGCTG
This sequence comes from uncultured Myxococcales bacterium, assembly GCA_964354895.1. Taxonomy (GTDB): domain Bacteria; phylum Myxococcota; class Myxococcia; order Myxococcales; family Vulgatibacteraceae; genus CAYHCR01. The sequence continues at coordinate 1,768 of CAYHCR010000565.1, forward strand.
CAGCGATCCCGCGCCCGACGCTCCTGCGCCCACCGGCGGGGGCGGCCAGGGCGGCGGCGGCAGCGACACCTGCGACGATCTCGGCGCGACCGGCGACTGCCGCTACCAGGGGCTCGGCGGCGGCTGCGACGGCGGCGAGGTCTGCACCGTCGATCTCGTCGAGGGCTGCGGGGACCGGCGCTGCTGCACGCTCCCGCTGAACTGCGCGCCGGCGATCGGCGGGAGGCCCGGCGGCGTGCGCTGCGACGCCGACGACGAGTGCGCCGCGGGGCTCTGCGTGCGGATCTCCGGTGAAGGCGTCTGCCTGCGGCCTTGCGAGGCGACCGCGAACGAGGACAGCTGTCCGACCGGCCTGCAGTGCGCGACCGTCGCGCTCGACGATCACCGCTCCGTCCGCACCTGCATCGGCGCCGACGGCGGCACGTTCCAGCCGACGCGCACCGTCTGCCGCCACGACGCGGACTGCGTGGAGGGGCGCTACTGCCTCGTGACCGGCGGCGAGCAGCTCTTCTTCGCCGGCGCGAGCGGGCTCTGCGAGCCGGGCGCCCGCACGCCGCGCGCGGAGCTGCTCCTGTGCGAGCGGGACGGCCCGGGCGATCCGCCGGTCGTATGGGACGAATACGGAACGACCGGCTCGCGGCTCTGCCCGGAGAGCGGGATCTGCACCGACGCGGACGTGGAGCGCGACGGGCCGCTGGATGACTGTTCGATCGATCGGGCCGCTGGCGCTGCGTGCCGCGGGCACGTCTGCTCGATCCCGTGCCGGGCCGACGCCGAGTGCCCGACGCCGTTCTTCTGCCGCCGCTTCGAGGAGGACTACTACGACTCGCTCGACCCCGATCTGGAGCTCGGCTTCTGCCTGCTCGCCTCGTCCGCGCTGCCGGAGTGGCCGTGCTGGGACGAGCTGGATTGCTGCGTGGGCGGCGTCACCCGCAGCGGCTCGCGGTGCTGCGACAAGGAGCAGGGGATCTGCACGGGGCCGACCTACGAGCGCACGCACTGCCGCCTGCAGTTCGACCAGAATGGCCGCTGGAGCAGCATGTGCGACGTCCCGCTCGGCCTGGCGGCGAACGGTGCGCCCTGCGCGGACCACGAGGCCTGCGAGTCGAAGCTCTGCGCGCCGGAGGGGACGTGCGCCTCGCCCTGCTCGCTCGCGGCGGGCGGCCCGGACACCTGCGCGGCGATCGCGGACGGCACGCAATGCTGTCCGACGCCGATCGGCGAGGCGTGCGTGCCGGCCTGCCGCAGCGACTGCGACACCGGCCCCTCCTGCACGAGGTGAACGCCGCGGCCCCGGCCCGCGCGCCGACGTGAATCCTTGCCCCGAGGCCCCTGCGGGGGCTATCTCCTCGGGACGCATGCGCCTCCACCGCCTCGTCGCGCTCTCCCTGCTGCTGTTCGCCGCCGCCTGCGGCCCCCGCCGCGTGATGCTCCGTGGCGTCGAGATGACCGAAGACGAGGCCGCGCGCGCGGAGCTGTCGCTCGCGCGTGACAAGGCGAAGCTCGATCCCGCCGCCGCCGCGCCGATGTTCATCGACGTGCAGGCGCGGTATCCCGAGGCGGTCGAGGCCGACGAGGCGCTGCTCGGCGCCGGCGAGAGCTACGAGGCCAGCGGCGACAAGGCGCGGGCGCGCGCGGCCTACGAGCGGCTCGCCTCCGGCTACCCCCGCAGCGACAAGGCGCCGCTCGCGAGGGCGCGGGCGGCCGCGCTCGGCGGCGACGCGAGCAAGGCGATCGAGGCGGCGCGCG
>CAYHCR010000566.1:0-3515 GCA_964354895.1 uncultured Myxococcales bacterium
TCGACGAGGAAGACCGAGCAGCGGTCGCAGTCGACGACGCGGCGGGCCTCGAGCGCGATCTTGTGCAGCAGCGCGTTCAGATCCCGCTCGGTGCCGAGCGCGCGGGCGACGTCGAGCAGCGCCCGGAGGCGATCGATCCGCGGCACCGTCTGGCGCGCCTGAGTCATCACGGCCTCCGTCGGGGGAGAATACACGCCCTCCGCGGCGGACCGGAGTTCTCTTCCGCGGCCACCGCTGGCTCTCGCTCCCGCGCCTGCTCTAGGGTCCGCGCCCATGACGCGCTCCGCCTTCGCCCTGCTCGCCCTGCTCCCGCTCCTCGCCGCGTGCGACTCCCGCCACAAGGAGGCCGCCGCCGCCGCCGCGAAGTACCTCTCCGAGGCCCCGCCGCCGCCGACCGATCTGCCCTTCGAGCCGCCGCCCGGCGCGGCGATCGACGAGCCGCGCCAGAAGGTGCAGCGCGCCGCGAACGCCTACCGCGCGATCATCGAGCGCCGCGAGCCGTTCGCGGGCAAGGAGCGGGTCTTCCACTTCGCGACCAACGACTCGCCCGAGGCCGTCGTCGAGTCCTTCCGCGCCCGCCCGGACTTCAACCCGGCGCTCGGCAAGGTCGTCACGACCACCACCGGCTGCAAGCCGCCGAAGCTCGGCAACGCGGCCGAGCTGCCGGGCGTGCAGGACCCGGGCTACGCGCCGAAGGGGCCGTGCAAGGAGGCCGTGCTCCAGCTGATGGACTCCGGCGCCTTCGTGACGGTCCACCGCCCGTTCCCGGATCTCATCACCGGCGAGTGGCGCGACCTGACGGGCTTCACGGTCAAATACAGCGTGAAGTAACGCAGGTTCACTTCGTGAGGCGCAGCACGCGCCCGGGCGGCTCACTTCGTGAGGCGCAGGACCCTGTAATCGCCGGGACGCGCCCGCAGGAACGCCTGCGCGTCGCAGACCTCGAGCAGCATCGTCGGGCCGCGCGAGCCGTCCGTCAGCGGCAGCAGCGCGCTCACGATCCGCTCGGCCTCCACCACCGACAGCTTTGCCGTAAAGACGAGCCCGTCGTTCGGGGTCTCCCCCGTGTAGGCGATCGGCTTGAGCTTGCCGGCCTCGCCGCCCACGTGCGTCGCGAGCGAGGCGCGCACGGAGGCCTCGTCGCCGCCGGTCGTGTAGACCGCCGAGACGTCCGCCGCGCCGGTCAGCACCGCCTGCAGCGCGTCGCGGTAGCTGCCGTAGAAGGTCTCGGAGGCGAGCGCGCGATCCTGCCCGAGCAGCGCGAGGTGGCTCCGGGGCAGCACGCAGCCCGCGGTCGAGAGCGGATCGACCCACGCGACGCGTTTTCCGGACAGCTTTGCTGCATCGAGCGGCTCGTCGGCGCGACAGACGAGCGCCGAGCGGTACGACGAGCGGCCGTTGCGGATCGCCTTGAGGATCGCGCGGGCGGTCGGCTCGGCCTTCGCGCAGAGCATCGGCGGCGCCCAGGCGATGTGGATCTCGTCCGCGATCAGCCGCTTCTCGAGCTCCTCGTAGCTCTTCGCGACCTCCACCTTCACGGGCTCACCGAGCCGGCGCTGCAGACTGCCGGCGAGCAGCTCTGCGCGAGCGCTGGCGCGGAGTTCACCGAGGGACGGGGCGAAGAGCAGGTGGATCACGGCGCGCATCGTAGCCGCCACACGCGCGGACGATCCATGCAACTTCGCGCGGGGGGCCGTGACGCCCCGTCGCGGCGCGGGCAGGATGCCGCGCCCATGTCGACGCCCGCCGGCGATCCGCGCGCGCTCGCCCGCGCCCTGCTGACCCACTACCGCCGCCACCGCCGCGCGCTGCCGTGGCGGGACCACCCCGACGCCTACGCCGTCTGGATCAGCGAGGTCATGCTGCAGCAGACCCGCGTGGAGACGGTCCGGCCCTACTTCACGAGGTTCCTGCAGCGCTTCCCGACCCTCCCCGCGCTCGCGGCCGCGCCGCTGGATGACGTGCTGCAGGCCTGGGCCGGGCTCGGGTACTACGCGCGCGCCCGCACGCTGCACCGCGCCGCGGGCCTCGTCGTCGAGCGCCACGCCGGCCGCCTGCCCGCGGACGCCGTGGCCCTGCGCGCGCTGCCGGGCTTCGGCCCCTACACCACCGCCGCCGTCGGCTCCATCGCGCTCGGGCTGCCACTCGCGGCGGTCGACGGGAACGTCGCGCGCGTCTTCGCGCGGCTCACCGCGACCGACGGAGACCCGCGCCTCCCCAAGGCGATGGCGGCCTGGCAGCGGCTCGCCGACGCGCTGCTCCCGCGCGAGGCGGCCGGCGACTTCAACCAGGCGCTGATGGAGCTCGGCGCGACGATCTGCACGCCCGGCACGCCGGACTGCGCCCGCTGCCCGATCCGGCCGCACTGCCGCGCCGACGCCGAGGGGCGCGCGCACGAGCTGCCGCCGCCCCGCCGCGCGAAGGCCCGACCGACCCTCCGATGGGGCGTCGCCTTCCTGCAGACGCCGCGCGGGCTGCTCTGGCAGCAGCGCGCGCCGACGGGGCTCTTCGCGGGGCTCTGGGAGCTGCCCTCCGTCGAGCTCGAGGCCGACGCGCCGGCCGGCCCCGCGCTCTTGCGGCACCTGCGCGACGCGCTCGGCGTGACCGCGACGATCGTGGGGCCGCTCGCGACGGTCGCGCAGACGCTCACGCACCGCGAGCTCGTCCTGGAGATCGTGCATCTCAGCAGCAGCGGAGCTGTCCGGCCTCGAGCACGGACGCCGATCCCGGCGGTCGCGCTCGCGCCGGCGGACGCGCCGCCGGGCGGGATCTCGTCCGCCGCACGACGGGCGCTCGAGGCGGCGAGCGCCGCCGCCCCGACGAAGCCGGCGCGCGCGAAGCCAGCGATGCCGAAGCCAGCGATGCCGGCTACAGCGACGCGGGCCCGCGCACGACCGTGACCGGCCGGTGCGCGAGCCGCAGCACCTCGAGCGCCACCGAGCCGAGCAGCGCCTTGCCGAGCCCCGTCGTCCCGTGCGTCCCGACCACGATCGCGTCGGCGCCGAGCCGCTCGGCCGCCTGCGCGATGCCCTCGCCCGCGCTCACCGCGTCGAGCACGTGCAGGTGTGCGTCGATCCCGTGCGAGCCGAGCCCGGGCGGGATCCGCGCGCGCAGCTGCGCCTCGAGCTCCGCCTTCTGTCGCGCGTCGAGCGCCGCCACCGGCGCGCTCGGCGGACCGTGCATCGGCGTGATGTGGACCAGCTCGACCGTGCCGCCGGCGCCGAGCAGCGAGAAGGCGTGCCGGACCGCGGCGTCGCCGCTCGGCGAAAAGTCGGTCGCCGCGACGAGCCGCCGCAGCGGGGCCGGCACGTCCGGCGCCTTGCCGACCACCGGCTCGCCCGGGACCACCAGCACCGGGATCGGCGCGACGTGCGCCAGATCGCGCGCCGTCGAGCCGTGCCAGAGCCGCGCCAGCCCGTGGCGACCGTGCGTGCCGGTGACGATCAGGTCCGCCTCCGCCGCCTGCGCCCAGCGCGCGAGCCACTCCGCCGGCCGGCCGAAGCCCGGGCCCACAC
>CAYHCR010000567.1:0-3510 GCA_964354895.1 uncultured Myxococcales bacterium
CGCTGCCAGCAGGGCGCGACCTTCGCGGTCTGCACCCGGAGCTGCGATCTGCTCACCTGCCCCGAGGGCTTCACGTGCGAGGCGATGCCCGGCGGCGGCCGCGAGTGCGTCGCGTCGCGCCTCTGCCTCGACCTCGACGGTGACGGCGCCGGCCTCGGCCGCGCCTGCGCGAGCGTCGACTGCGACGACGGTGACCCGGCCATCTCGCCCGGCGCGGCCGAGCGCTGCAACGGCCGCGACGACGACTGCGACGGCGAGGTCGACGAGGGCGTGACGAACGCGTGCGGCGGCTGCGGTGCGCCGCCCGACGAGCGGTGCAACGGCGTCGACGACGACTGCGACGGCGAGATCGACGAGGGCGTGACGAACGCCTGCGGGCTCTGCGGCGTGGCCGCCGACGAGCGCTGCAACGGCGTCGACGACGACTGCGACGGCGCGACCGACGAGGGCTGCGACTGCCTCCCCGGACAGCTCCGCGGCTGCTACGACGGCCCGCCCGGCACCGAGGGCCTCGGCCTCTGCCTCGCAGGTGTGCAGCCTTGCGTCGATGGCGCGTGGGGCGGCTGCGAGGGCGCCGTCCGGCCCGACGCCGAGGCCTGCAATGGGCTCGACGAGGACTGCGACGGCACCGCCGACGAGCTCGTGCAGAACGGCTGCGGCCTCTGTGGCGACGAGCCGCGTGAGCTGTGCAACGGCCTCGACGACGACTGCGACGGCCAGACCGACGAGGGCGTCACGAGCGCCTGCGGCGGCTGCATCCCGTGCGGCGAGTCGCTGGTCTTCCCGTCCGAGACGGGGCTGCGCAGCGACGGCGTCGCGCCCGCGCCCGACGGCGCGGTGACGCTCGGCGCAGGTCGCATCGAGAACCACTTCATCTGGGTCCCGAACTCCGACGAGGACACCCTCTCGCGGTGGGACACGCGCACCGGCCGCGAGCTCGCGCGCTTCTGGGTCGGCGAGAACCCGTCGCGCACCGCGGTCGATCTCGACGGCAACGCCTGGGTCGCCAACCGCGGCGACGGGACGGCAGCACACCTGTTCCTCAACCGGAACGACTGCGTCGATCGGAACGGCAACGGTGTCATCGACACCTCGCAGGATCTCAACGGCGACGGCCGGATCACCGGCGGCGAGCTCGTCAACGACGCCGCCGATCCGCTCTCCGACGAGTGCGTGCACTGCCGCGTGCAGCTCGGCGCCTCCTGGCACTGGCTGCGCGGCCTCGGCATCGACCGCAACAACCACGCGTGGATCGGCAACTGGGACGGCCCCGAGATCTACGAGGTGGAGCCGCAGAGCTGCGCCGTCCTCCGCACGATCCCCCTGCAGGACCCGATCTACGGGATCGCGATCGACGGCGCCGGCGGCCTCTTCACCTCGAAGTACAGCGGCGCCTGCATCAACCGCATCGACACGAACACCGGCGCCCACCTGGAGCGCTGGTGCCCGCCGGGCGGCCCGCTCTTCTACGGGATCTCGGTCGATGCGCAGGGCGACGTCTGGTACGCGGACACGGTGGACCGCCTGCATCGCTACACCCCGTCGCTGGGGACGATGACGACGTTCACCGCGCCGCCCGGCACCGGGCTCGACGGCACCGGCGTCGTCGCGGCGCTCGACGGCAGCATCTGGGTCGCCGCCTACGGAAACTCGAAGCTCGTCCGCCTCGAACCGGCGACCTCGACCTGGACCGTCATCGACACCTGGGCGATCACCGCGGGCACGCAGCGCTGCCAGAACCCCCGCGGCGTCACCTTCGACAGCGAGGGCGATCTCTGGGCGATCTGCCGCGGCTCGAGCTCGCTCCTCGAGCTCACGCCCGAGGGCGCGCTCAAGGGCAGCTATGCCATCCGTGCCGCGGGCAACCCCGCGAACGGCACGGGCCCCTACTCCTACAGCGACAACACGGGCTTCCAGCTCTTCAATTACACGGCGACCGAAGGGACCTGGACGAGGACCTTCGATGCCGGCGCCGCCGTCGCGTTCGCGCGCGCGGTCTGGTTCGCCGCGCTCCCGCCCGACACCTCGATCGAGCTGCGCGCCCGCGCCGCCGACACCGAGGCCGGCCTCGACGCGGCGACGTGGTCTGCGGTCCAGACCTCGACCGAGGTCGATCTGCACGGGCTCGTCGCAGCGCCTGCCCGGTTCCTCCAGCTCGAGTTCGTGCTGCGCACCGCCGACGGCACGCGGCGCCCCGTCCTGCGTGACGTTCGCGTCTTCTGGGAGTCGGCCGACTGCCGCGATCCCGCCACGCCGTGCCCCGACGGACAGCTCTGCGACCCTGTCCGCGGCGGCTGCACCGTGGTGCCGGCGGCCTGCACGCAGGACACCGTCTGCCCCGCCGGCTCCTTCTGCGATCCGGCCGGCGTCTGTCGCGACGGCTGCCGCGTCGATCCCGATGACTGCGGCGTCGGCGCCCGCTGCGATCCCTCGCTGCGCCGCTGCGTCGATCGAGCCGGCGAGTGCCTCGTCGACGCGCAGTGCCCCGTCGAGACGTACTGCGCCCCCGATCGGCTCTGTGAGGTCGGTTGCCGGGTCGCGCCCGACGACTGCCCCGCCGGCGCGCGCTGCGACGCGCTCGGACGGACCTGTCTGCCGCTCCCGCCCGAGTGCGTCGACGACGCCGGCTGCCCGGCCGACTCGTACTGCGACGCGCAGGGCGCCTGCTCGATCGGCTGTCGCGCGGGCGGCTGCCTCGCCGGCGAGAGCTGCGACGGCCGCGTGCACCTCTGCCGGCCGGCCCCCGTCGGCTGCGCACCGCTCGCGCCGACGGCTGAGATCTGCGACGGCGGCGACGACGACTGCGACGGCGAGATCGACGAGGAGGATCCCGCGCTCGGTCTCACCTGCCAGGTCGGCACGAGCGCCAGCGGCAGCCGCGTCTGCTTCGAGGGGCGGCTGCTGTGTCGCGCGACGCCGTCGCTCGATCCCGCGGTGCCCGTCGTGCTCTCCGGGACCTCGACCGACGTCCTGCTCCCGACCGGCGCCTACGTCGTCGCCTCCGGCGCGCGCCTCGCCGGCTACGTCCGGATCGAGCCGGGCGCAGAGCTGCGCTCCGACGTCGCGACCTTGCGGCAGCTCGAGCTCAACGGCGCGACGACGCTCGACGCGGAGGGCGCGCTCTTCTACGACCTCACGCTCAACGCCAACGGCGCCGCGAACGTGCGCCTCGTCGACTCGACGCTCCAGGGGCGCGACGCGCACGACGTGTGGCTCTACGTCGCCGCCTGCGCGGGCACGCCCGTGCGGCTCGTCCGCGCCACGCTGCGCGATGCGCGCGTCCAGACGGGCAGCGCCTGCGAGCTCGTCGCGGAGGGCTCGCGCTTCGAGTCGACCGACGGCGTCGACCGGACGCTGCTCTACCTGCGCGGACCTGCGCGGGTCGAAGACAGCGAGCTCCTCGGCCGCAACCTCCTGCCGCGCACGGGCACGGGCCTGCTGATCGAGTGGGGCTACGTCGCGACGATCCGGCGCACGACCTTCGCGCGGCTCGACGAGGGCGCGCGGTTG
>CAYHCR010000568.1:0-3507 GCA_964354895.1 uncultured Myxococcales bacterium
CCACCCGTGCCGCCGGTGTCGCCGCCGCCCGTGCCGCCGGTGTCGCCGCCGCCCGTGCCACCGGCGCTGCTCCCACCGTCGCCACCGCCACCGTCACCGTCGTCGCAGGCCGCAAACGCGACCAGCGCCACGAGCGCGAGCGCGCCCAGAATCCGCCGCTGCATGTGTTGCTCCCCTTCCCGAGAGTCCTTCGAACCCGCCGGCGAGCGCCGGGCGAGCGCGGGAAAATCCCCGGAAGGCGCCCGCAGGTCAACCCTCGGGCGACCGCTCCGCGTGGGCGCGGCGGTCGATCTGCGAACGCTTTGCGCCGTGCTGGAGATGCGCCAGGGTCACGCTCCGTCTGGAGCGGCCCACTCGTCGAGACCGGGCGCGATCGCGTTCGTCGGGGGTCCCTTGAGACGCTTCCTCTTCCTGCTCGCGGCGCTGCCGCTCCTCACGGCGCTTGCGCCGACCTCGGCCCGCGCGATCCCCGCCTTCGCGCGCCGCTACGAGACGAGCTGCCAGACCTGTCACGTCGCCTATCCACGGCTCACGCCGTTCGGCGAGGCGTTCCGGCGCAACGCCTACCGCTTCCCCGACGGCGCCGACGCGACGATGCAGAAGCGCGAGCCGCTGCCGCTGGGCACCGACGCGCAGAAGGACCGCTTCCCCGACGCCGTGTGGCCGGGCGAGCTGCCGGTCGAGCTGCCGCTCTCGCTGCTGCTCGATGGCCAGCTCTTCTACGGCCCCGCGATCGAGGGGATGTCGCACGGCGCGGCCGCGGCGCCGGCGACGGCCGAGGCGCCGGTCGTCGACACCGGCCACGACCACCTGCTCTCGCGCGCGACGGCCGAGACGGGCGCGGCGCACGACGAGGAGGAGGCGCAGCTCCAGCTCGCGAGCCTCGGCGGCCAGGTCGGGCTGCGCGCGGGCGGCGTCTTCGGCGAGAAGGCGGCCTTCTTCGCCGCGGTGAACATCGGCGGCCATGCGCCGATCGAGGCCGAGCGCGCGAACGTGATCTTCACGCCGTTCGCCAGCCCCGCACTGCTGCTCAAGGTCGGCCGCTTCGAGCCGTCGCTCCACGGGATCTCCCTGCACCGCGGCCTCGCCGGCCACAACCTGCGGCTGACGACGACCGCCGTCGGGAACAACCCGTTCTCGCCCGAGCCGTTCTCGACGGGCCTCGAGGCCTCCAGCGTCCTCTTCCACCGGCTCGGCCTGCAGGCGGCGGTCGTGGAGAACGCGACGCCCGGCCGCTACCTCGTCAAAGACCTCTACGGGCGCGCGGAGTACAAGTTCGGCGGCATGCCGCTGGACGGCTCCGGGGGCGTCGCGGGCTCGGCCGCGTGGCGTGAGCGCAGCGGGCTCGTCGGCGCCTCGTACTACGTCGGCAAGGCGGAGGTCGGCACCAGTGAGTTCGAGCAGACCGACGACTTCTGGCGCGCGGGCGCAGACCTGCACGGGACCTTCGACGATCTCATGCTCGATCTCGTCGCCGCGCGCGAGTCGCACGCGCAGCCGATGACCGGGATGGCGGACGCGGCCACGGTGCGCGACCAGCTCTTCGGCGAGCTCACGTGGATCGTGACGCCGGTCTTCTTCCCTTCGCTGCGCGCGGAGGCGAGCCGTGAGGAGCACGACGGCCAGTTCGCGCATCGCTCGCTCGGGCTCCTGACGCTGCACCACCTGCTCCGCGCGAACCTCGACCTGCGCGTGCAGGTGGGGATCGGCGCCGAGGACGACGAGCACCCCGACTTCCGCTACGCCGGCCTCGCCTTCTCGGCCGCGCTCTAGGATCTGCCATGCCCACGCTGCCGCTCGTCCTGCTCACCCTGCTCGCCGCCTCCGACACGGGCCGCATCGTCGGCACCATCGAGGCGCCCGTCGCCAAACACCGCGCGAACGCCGTCGTCTACGTGAAGACCGGCGACAAGGGCGTGAACAAGCCCGTCACCGTCCGTATGGATCAGACGGGCCTGGTCTTCACGCCCCGGGTCCTGCCGATCCCGGTCGGCTCGACGGTCGAGTTCCTCAACTCGGATCCCGTCGCGCACAACGTCTACACGATCGACGGCGAGCCCTACGATCTGGGCACCTGGCCCAAGGGCGAGAAGCGGGCGCACACCTTCCCGAAGCCGGGCGTCTTCCGGCAGCTGTGCAAGGTCCACGACGACATGATCGCCTTCGTCGTCGTGCTCGACGGCGGCCGCTTCGTGGTGAGCGACAAGGCCGGCGCCTTCACGCTCGAGGGGCTGCCGCCGGGCTCGTACACGCTCTCCGTCTGGCACGAGAAGCTCGCGGCCGCCGACGTGACCGTCGAGGTCGCCGCGGGCGTCGACGCAAAACTGACCATCCCGCTGACGGCGAAGAAGTGAACGAGGATCGGCGGACCTTCCTGCAGCGGCTGCTCACGGGCGCGATCGGGCTGCTCGGCCTGCAGGCGACCGCGATCGCCGCGCGCTTCGCGATCGCGCCGGTCTCGTACGGCCCGCCCCGACGCCGCGTGCTCGGCCCGGCCGCGCACTTCGCAGGGAGCGCGCCGCACTTCGTGGAGGAGGCGGGCGTCTTCGTCACGCGCGACGAGCGCGGGTTCGCCGCGATGAGCGCGACCTGCACGCATCTGGGCTGCACGGTGCGCGAGGAGGCCGGCGGCGAGGGCTTCGTCTGCCCGTGCCACGGCAGCCGGTACGACGACGACGGCAACGTCCTCGGCGGGCCCGCGCCTGATCCGCTGCCGTTCCTGCGGCTCGAGCTCGATCGCAAGGGACAGCTCGTGGTCGATCTCGACGCGCCGGTCGAGCGGCGCACGCGGCTGAAGCTGGTCTGACGGTGCGCGCCCTCTACGAGCGCGTGCGCGACTCGGTCTTCCGCGTCGGCTGGCCGGTGGACGATCGCGCCGCCCTCAAGGCGATGCTCTCGAGCTTCGTGCTGCACGTGCACGCGCCGAAGGTCCGGCCGGCGACGCTGCGCTTCGCCGCGACCTGGACGCTCGGCCTCGTCTCGCTCGTGCTGGCGCTGAGCCTCATCGCGACCGGCGCGCTCCTGATGCTCTATTACGTGCCGCATCCGGACGCCGCGTATCGGTCGATGAAGGATCTCGCCTTCGTCGTGCCGTTCGGCGTGCTCACGCGCAACAGCCACCGCTGGGCCGCGCACGGCATGGTCGCGCTCGTGATCCTGCACATGGTGCGGGTCTTCCTGTCGGGCGGCTACAAGGCGCCGCGCGAAGCGAACTGGGTCGCGGGCGTGCTGCTGCTGATCCTCACGCTCGCGCTCTCGTTCACCGGCTATCTGCTCCCGTGGGATCAGCTCGCGTACTGGGCGGTGACGGTCGGCGCGCGCATGGTCGCGTCGATCCCGGTGGCGGGCGAGGGGCTCGCGCGGGTGCTGCTCGGCGACGCGGTCGTGGGCGAGGCGGCGCTGCTTCGCTTCTACGTGCTGCACTGCGTGGTGCTGCCGCTCGCGCTCTTCGGGCTCATCGGGTTTCACCTCTTCCGCGTCCGCAAGGACGGCGGGCTCGTGACGAGC
>CAYHCR010000569.1:0-3504 GCA_964354895.1 uncultured Myxococcales bacterium
ACAACCTCGTGAAGGGCGCGAGCGGCCAGGCGATCCAGGCCGCGAACCTCGCGCTCGGGCGGCCGGAGTCCGAGGGGCTGCTGCTCGCGCCGCTCTTCCCGTAGCGCGCTTGATCCGCGCGGGCCGCGCCGTACGATGCGCGGATGTTCAAGCTCCTCTTCGCGATCGTCACCGTCGGCGCGATGGCGGCCGGCGGCTGCGCCCAGATCGACCGGATCAACCAGAGCTTCGAGGGGCGAGCGGGCTCGGCGCGCACCGCCGACGCGCCCGCGGCGGACGCGAAGCCCGACGCGAAGCCCGACGCGAAGCCCGCGGCGCCCAGGCGCCCGAAGATCGCCGCGGTCCCGCTGCTCTCCGCGGAGCTCAAGCCGGACGAGGCGGCCGTGATGGATGAGCTGCTGCTCGCGGCGTTCGAGGCGCGCGGGTTCGACGCGATCGGAAAGGACGACATCGCGCAGCTCGTCGGCCACGAGAAGCAGAAGGCGCTGATGGGCTGCGACGGCGACAGCTGCCTCGCGGAGCTCGGCGGCGCACTCGGCGTCGATTTTCTCGTCGCCGGCAAGGTCGCGACCGTGGACTCCACGCTGATCCTGACCCTGAAGATCCTCGACACGAAGCGCGCGAAGGTCGTCTCCCGCACGAACCGCACGACGACGGGCGGCCGCTCGCTGCTGCCCAAGATGATCTCCGAGAGCGTCTCGGATCTGGCCGAAGCCGTGAAGGCGCCGTCCGCGGGCTGATCCGCGGCGCGCGCGTGGAGCTCCTTTGACGCCGGCGCGGTAGAAGGGCGCCGCGCGATGGACCTCTCCACCCCCGGTTGGCTCGCCGATCTGCTCTCGCGGATCCTCGCCGGCTACGACCCCGAGCGGGCCGTGGCCCGGCTCGCGCCCTCGATCCGCGGGGAGGGACCCGGGGCGCGGCTCTCTCCCGCGCAGCGCGCCCGACAGCACATCGCCACCGAGCTGCGCCGGTCGGGGCTCGTCTACGGGACGCCCAAGCTGCTTCGTCGCGTCGCGATGGGCCAGCGGATCGAGCGCTCGGACGCGCTGTTTCTGGCGACGATCTCGGCGGAGTGCCTGCTCGCGCTCGACGTGGCGCGGATCTTCGGCGTGCCGTTTCACCGCGCGCGCAGCGAGACCGAGCTGACGATGTTCCTCGCCGCGGCGATCGGCGCGATCGAGCTCGCCGCAGAGCTGCTCACGAAGGTCGTCGGCGGCGACCCGCGCGCGCTCGACGGGCTGCAGCTCCGGGTCGAGCAGGCGTTGCTCGCGCGCACGCCCCAGGTGACGGGCGATCCGGCGTTCGACCTGCCGCTGCACGACGCGATCGCGTGGGGCGAGGGCCGGCTCGTCGAGGCGCTCGCGATCGACTGGTTCGGGAAGGGGCGCTTCGACGCGAAGAGAGCCGCACGACTGTACGGCCTCATCGCCCGCGAGCGCGCGGTGCTGCTCGAGGCGATCCTCGCGCTCTCCCAGCGCCACCACGCGCCGACCGACACCGAGCGGCGGACCGTGCGGCGGCTGCTGCGCGGGCTGCCGCTGACGCGGACGAGGGCGCGCGAGGTGCGGGCGGCGATCGACGCGCCGCCGACGCCCGAGCGGCTCGCGCAGAAGATCCGCTCGCGGCCCCTGCGGCGCTTCCTGCTCGAGCAGGTGCACCTCGGCGCGCTCGCGGACGGCGTCGTCGACGAGGCGGAGGCGCTCTTCTACGCGCAGCTCGCGACGGCCTTCGGGGCCGACGCGCCGGAGCTCGCGCGGATCGAGGCGACCGTCGCGGACTTCTTCGCAGATCCGGCGGACGTGCTCGACGCCTTCGAGGTGCTCGCGGCGGGCCAGCGCGCGTCGGAGGCGGTGGTCGATCGGATCGCGCGGGAGCTCGTGGAGAACCTCGATCGCGTCGGGAACGAGGTGAAGGAGACCGGCGAGCTCGGCCTGCTGCTCGCGAAGGCGGCGCGGGGTCACAAGCTCACGCCGGCCGAGCGCGCCAAGGCGCGCGAGCAGCTGCTGGATCTGGCGAAGGTCGTGCCGAGCCTCGCGATCATCGCGGCGCCCGGCGGCATGCTGATCTTCGCGGCGCTGCTGAAAGTTCTGCCGTTCTCGATCCTGCCGTCGAGCTTTCACCCGAAGGAGCGGACGCGACCGGGCGAGCGGGCGATCGTGGCGCTGCGGCGGCGGCGCGAGGGCGACTGACGACGGGCGGAGGTCGTGTAGCCTCCTGCCATGGGTCCACTTCGCGCGGTCGCGCTCTCGTCCGCGCTCCTCTGCACGGGCTGCCTGCAGGCGAGCGCGCCGGAGGCGCCGACGCCCGCCGAGCCCTGCGGCGACGGCGTCTTCGACCCGTCCGTCGAGGCGTGCGACGACTCGGCGCCGGACTCGCCCCGCTGCCTCGCGGCGTGCCGGCTCGATCCGTGCGGTGACGGCGACGTCGATCCCGGCGAGGCGTGCGACGACGGCCCGGCCGGAAGCGCGGTCTGCACCGGCCGATGCGAGGTGCAGCACTGCGGGGACTCGATCCTCGATCCCGGCGAGGCGTGTGATCCCGGCCTCGATCCGGCGTGCGAGGCCGACTGCGTCAGCGTCGCCGTCTGCGGGGACGCCGTCCTCAGCCCGAGCGAGGCCTGCGACGAAGGCCCCGCGAACGGGCAGCTCTTCTCGACCTGCACGCAGGACTGCACGGTCCCGACGTGCGGCGATCGTCGGATCTCCGCGCCCGACGAGCAGTGCGACGGCGGACCGGGCTGCACCGGCTGCCGGTTCGACGGCTGCGCGGCGATCGCGGCGGTCGCGATCGAGGTGATGAGCGTCGTCGCGCGCGCCGACGGGCGCCTCTTCGTGACGGGCGGTCTGCTGCACGCCGGCCTCGGCGACCTTCGGCCGCCGGACGACGCCCCCGGGCTCGTGGAGTTGCCGGACGCGCCGGCGTTCGTCCTCCTCGCGGGACGGACCAACGCCGTGGCAGGCCTCACGGCGACGGGCGCGCTCTGGGTGTTCGGCGACGAGGGCTGGGGCCGTCGGGGCGATGGCGTCGCCGACTGGGACGGGACGCCGACGGTGCGCTTCTCGGAGCCGCTCCCGGGGACGAGCTTCGTCGACGTCGCGGCGACCGACCGCGGCTTCCTCGCGCTCGATCGCGATGGCGGGCTCTGGACCTTCGGCGGCGACCCGAGCGGCGCGCTCCTCTCCGGGCCGGACGATCAGCAGAGCTGCTCTGGATCGACCCGGCAGGGGCCCGCGGTCGGGCGGTGCCTCCTGACGCCCGTGCTCGTCCCGCCGCCGATCGAGGGGTTCCGCCCCGTGCGACTCCTCGCAGGGGTCGAGCACGCGGGGGCGCTCGACGCACAGGGCGTGGTCTGGCTCTGGGGCTCGAACGCCTGGTGGCAGCTCGGCTCGCAGCTGCGGGAGCCCTGCCCGAGCGGCGAGCAGCACTGCGCACCGCCCGTGCGGCTGCAGGCCCGGGGCCTCGCGGCGGCCGGGCGTGACTCTGCGACCGCCTTCGTGGGCCGGG
>CAYHCR010000570.1:0-3503 GCA_964354895.1 uncultured Myxococcales bacterium
TCGATCCCGGAGAGCCCCGGCATCATCAGGTCGCAGAGGATCACGTCGAACGCGGTGTCCCGCCGCAGCAGCGCCTGTGCCTCGAGGCCCGAGCCCACCGAGTCGACGTCGTGCTCGCGCCGGAGCACCCGGTGGAGGACCGCCCGGATCGCCTCCTCATCGTCGATGACGAGCACACGCCCGCGGCGCGCCGCGACCGCCGGCTGGGCGACGGACGGTGGCGGCGCGACGGGCGCTGCGACCTCGAGGGGCCTCGCGGGGAGCCGGACGACGAAGCGGCTGCCCTTGCCGAGCGTGCTCTCGGCCGACAGCTCGCCGCCGAACTCGGCCAGCAACGTGCGGCAGATCGAGAGCCCGAGGCCCGAGCCCTTCCCGGCCGGCTTCGTCGTGAAGAACGGCTCGAAGATCCGCTCGAGGTGCTCCGGCGCGATCCCCGCGCCCGTGTCGCTCACCTCGGCGAAGACGTCCGCGCCGCTCGCCCACGTGCGCACCGTGATCCGATGCACCCCGGCGTCGCCGTCCGGGATCGCGTGCGAGGCGTTGATCAGCAGGTTGAGGAAGACCTGCGAGAGCTTGCCCGCCGACGCCCAGACGGCGGGCACCTCTGCGAAGTCGCGCAGGAGCGTCGCCCGGTAGCGCAGCTCGTTGTGGGCCATGGTGACCGCGCTCTCGAGCGCGCTGCGCAGATCCACCGCCGCACACTCGGAGCGATCGACCCGCGCGAAGCTGCCCAGCCCCCGCGCGATCTTCGCGATGCGCCGGGTCCCTTCGAGCGCGCTGCGGGCCGCCTCGACGAGCTCCTCGGCGTCGGCGACCTCGACGAGCCCGGCCGCGTCGGGCCCCGGTGGGCTCGCGCCGCCGTCCGGCCGCGTCGCCAGGAGCTGCGGAAGTTTCTGCGCCAGCGCCTCGACGCTCGCGAGCACGTAGGCGAGCGGGTTGTTGATCTCGTGCGCGACGCCGGCGGCGAGCAGGCCCATGCTGGCGAGCCGATCCTGGTGGGCGAGGCTCGCCTGCCGTCGCCGCTTCTCTGTCTCGTCCCGCACGGTCACCTGCAGCAGGGGCGGCCCGCCCCCGTCGATGCGCGCGAGCAGCACCGTCGCCGGAAACGCCTCGCCCGACGCGCGCCGGTGCGTCCACTCGAACTGGTGCGAGCCGTCCCGCAGCGCCCGCGCGACCAGCTCCTGCCCCGCCTCGAGCGAGGTGCGGCCGTCCGGCTGGCGCACCGGCGAGAGCGTCCAGGGCGCCTGACCGACGAACGCCGCGGCCGCCTCGAAGCCGAACATCGCGACCGTCGCGGGGTTCACCGCGCCGTAGCGCCAGTCCGGCGGCTGCAGCGTCATGAGCGCGTCGGGCGACTGCTCGAAGAGCGTCCGGTACCGCGCCTCGCTCGCGGCGAGCGCCTCGGTGGTCCGCCGCCGCTCCGTGACGTCGACGTGCTGGATGATCACGTGGGCCAGCGCGCCGGACGCGTCGAAGATCGGGTAGGCCCAGTTGTGAAACCATCGACGCACGTTCTCCCGCACCTCGATCTGCTGCGACTCCGCGGCCAGCCCGATGTCGAAGAAGACCTCCCACTCGGTCGGGCGGCCCTCGCGGAAGACCCGCTCGAGGTGCGGCAGCACGCCGCTCTGCCGGATGCCCTCGTCCCTGAAGATATTGTATACACGCCCCTCGATGTGTTCGGGCTTCACGCCGAAGAGCTCGGTCAGCTTCGGATTGATGCGTTCGCACCAGCCGTCCTTGTCGAGGATCTGCGTGCTGACGGACGACTGGGCGAAGACCTGCTCGAAGAACGCCCGCTCCCCGATGGGCGCCGCCGAGGCCTCCGGGCGGTCCTCGCGCGTGGGCGCGACCCCGACGAGATCGTCCACGCCAGCGCTGGCCTGCACGTCGGACATCGCGTCGCGCCTCCGCCCGCTGCCGACGGCCCGTGCGCGATGCCATACATGCGCCGAGGCCGACGGAGCTTTCGGGGGGAGGCTAGCGGCTCGGCGACACGTCGCGGGGAGAAATCGTGGATCCGCGGAGCTCCCCGCAGTTTCTGCGCACGCGCCACAGGCTCGCGCGACCGTTGCGGGGGATCCCGGCGCCCCGCCGGCGGGGTTGGCCCCCGGGGCCGACTCGGGCGATCCTTCGCGCATGAGCCGGTTCTCGACCCCGGGCGATCACGCCGCCGACACAAGGGAGGCGGCGCGCGCGTTCGAGGAGGCGCTCCTCTGCCTCGACCGCAGCGCCGCGGAGCACCTGCTGCGCCGTGAGGCGAGCGGAGCGGCGGGGTTCGCCGGCGTCGAGCGGCTCGTCACGGAGAGCCTCGGACGCATCGGCGAGAAGTGGGAGCGCGGCGAGGCGGCGCTCTCGCAGATCTTCATGGGTGGCCGGATCTGCGAGGAGCTCGTCGACGCGCTCCTCCCGCCGGGCGGCGCCGCGCGACAGCCGCAGCCACGCACCGCGATCGCCGTCCTCGAAGACCACCACGCGCTCGGCAAGCGGATCGTCTATTCCTGCCTGCGCGCCAGCGGCTTCGAGCTCGTGGACTTCGGGGTGGGCGTCACGGTCGACGACGCGCTCACGCGCTGCCGGGCGGACGGGATCGAGCTGCTGCTGCTCTCGACGCTGATGCTGCCGGCCGCGCTCCGCGTGAAGGAGCTCACGCGCCGCCTGCGCGAGGAGCCGCTCCCGGTCCGCGTCGTGGTCGGCGGCGCGCCGTTCCTCTTCGACGAGCAGCTCTGGCGCGAGGTCGGCGCCCACGCGATGGGCCGCTCGGCCGCCGACGCCATCACGCTCGTCCGCGCCGCTGCGTCGCCGCGGCCGTGAGCGCCACGACCATGACCTCGATGCAGCGCGTCCTCACGGCGCTCTCACACAAGGAGCCCGATCGCGTCCCGCTCTTC
The DNA here is from genome assembly GCA_964354895.1 of uncultured Myxococcales bacterium. Lineage (GTDB taxonomy): Bacteria > Myxococcota > Myxococcia > Myxococcales > Vulgatibacteraceae > CAYHCR01. The sequence goes on from CAYHCR010000570.1 coordinate 2,892, forward strand.
CTGCTGCTGACGATGCATGGCGCCCGGGAGCTCCGCTGCTCGATCCGAGACTATTTCTCGAGCGCCGAAGCGGTCGTCGAGGGGCAGCTGCGGTTGCGCGCGAAGTATGGCAGCGACTGTCTCTACGCGTTCTTTCACGCGGCGATCGAGCTCGAGGCGATGGGCGGCGAGGTCCACTTCCGCGAGGACGGTCCCCCGAACGCGGGCGCGCCGATCGTCACGGATCTGGAGACGATCCCGCAGCTGCGCTGGCCGGCGCCCGCGGACGCGCCGGTGCTCGGGAAGGTGCTCCAGACGATCCGCGCGCTCAAGCGCCACGTCGGCGATGACGCCCCGATCGTCGGCGTCGTGATGTCTCCGTTCTCGATCCCGGTCATGCAGCTCGGCTTCGAGCGATACCTCCAGGTGCTGCTCGAGCGGCCGGCGCTCTTTGCTGGCTTGATGGCGGCCAACGAGGAGTTCTGCGTGGCGTGGGCGAACGCCCAGCTCGCCGCGGGCGCCACCGCGATCTGCTACTTCGATCCGCTCGCCTCGACCTCGATGATCCCGCGCGCGCTCTACCTGCGCACGGGCCACGGAAGCGCGCGGCGGGCGCTCGCGCCGATCAAGGGC
>CAYHCR010000571.1:0-3499 GCA_964354895.1 uncultured Myxococcales bacterium
GTCGAGAGGACAGCGCCCTTCGTCGGCATCCTCTACACGTCGCTCGTCCTGTGGTTCGCGGACGGCGCTCACAGATCGTCCGTCGCGGCGCTGCCGCTCCGTCCGTGGTACCCGCACAAGCGCGGCCTCTGCTTTGCCGACGTCCTGCGCGCAGCGCAGCGGACCCTCGTCCACCTCGACGTTCTTGATCCGGCCAGGAGTTTCGCTGACTTGCGCAAACCTCGACGACCACGCGCGCGGCCACGGATTTCTGGCCGCCGCCGCGCGGGATAAGGGCGAAACCCGAGTCTGGAACAACGGCACGAACTACCGCGGCGCGACGGCCGGCGTCGGGAGCGTCTCGACGAACCCGCTCTACGTGCAGGCATTCGGCGGTGGGGGCGCGTGGACGTTTGTGTCGAGCCCGATCGTGCAGGGCGCCACCGGCAGCAATTTCAGCAACACGTGGACCTATACGCAGCCGGGCGCCGTCGCGATCCGAGCCATCATCACCTCGCTCTCGACGGAGGGCTGCTGCGACATCCTGCGCTTCTACGACGGCGCCGGGACGCTGGTCTCGCAGTTCTCCGGCGTCTCGACGGGCACGACGAACTTCGCGACTGGCGAGACGCTGCGGATGACGTACACGACCGACGGCTCGGTCAACTCGGCCGGCTTCACCATCAGCGGGTACGAGTATCTCGTCGCCGGCTACAACTACCGCCTCCAGCCGAGCTCCCCGGCCATCGATCTCGGCAACGCCCTCGACGCGCCGGTCACGGATCTCGACGGCGCGCTGCGCCCCTACGACGGCGACGTGAACGGCCAGGCCGACGTCGATCTCGGCGCCTACGAGTGGCACGAGAACATCGCCCCGCTCGCGATCGCGGGCGCCGATCGCCTGGTCCTCCCGGGCACCTCGATCGCCTTCGACGCGACCGCCTCGCGCGATCCGGACGGCGCGATCACGACGTACGCCTGGGACTTCGGCGACGGCGCGACGGCCGCGACGCCCACCGCCACACACAGCTATGCAGGCGTCGGGGTCTACACCGTCACGCTCACGGTCACGGACGATCAGAGCGTGATCGGCACCGACACGGCGGTCGTCACCGTCACCAACAACCTCCCGCCGCTCGCCGCGGCCGGCAACGATCAGTTCGTCGCGGTCGGCGCGCAGGCGAGCTTCGACGGCGGCGCCTCCACCGACGCGGACGGCGTGATCGTCGGCTATTCGTGGAGCTTCGGCGACGGCGCGCCGCTCGGCTCGGGCCGGACCGTGACGCACAGCTATGCAGGCGCGGGGGTCTTCACCGTCACGCTCACCGTCACCGATGACCGCGGCGCCACCGCGACGGACACCGCCGCGGTCGTGGTCGGCGCGGGCGGCGGCAACCAGTCCCCCGTCGCGGACGCGGGCCTGCCCCAGACGATCTCCCTCGGGGCGCAGGCGGCGCTCGACGCTCGCGGCTCGGCCGACGCCGACGGCGTGCTCGCCTCGTACGCCTGGGACTTCGGCGACGGCGCCACCGGCAGCGGCGCGCAGGTGACGCACCTGTATGCGTCCGCAGGCGCCTTCGTCGTCACACTCACCGTCACGGACGACGAGGGCGCGATCGACACCGACTCGACGCTCGTCACCGTGCAGGCGCCGCCGAACGCCCTCCCGGTCGCGCGCGCGGGCGGCCCCTACGCGGCCTCGGTCGGTCAGGCGGTGGCCTTCGACGGCGCGGCCTCGAGCGACGCCGATGCGCCCCTCGCCGCGTATGCGTGGGACTTCGGCGACGCACAGACCGGCGGCGGCGCGACCACCTCGCACACGTATGCGGCCGCGGGCACGTTCCTGGCGCGCCTCACGGTCACCGACGCCGCCGGCGCGACGGACGAGGCGAGCGTGCTCGTCACGATCTCCGCCCCCGACAACGATCCGCCCCTCGGCGACGCCGGCGGCAACCGCAACGCCGCGGTCGCCGAGTCGCTGCTCTTCGACGGGACCGGTTCGACCGATCCGGACGGCTCGGTCGTCGCCTGGGCGTGGGACTTCGGCGACGGTTCGACGGGCGCGGGCGCGCAGGTCAGCCACGGCTACGCGGCCGCCGGCACGTATCTGGTGCGCCTCACCGTGACCGACGACGACGGCGCGATCGGCCAGGACGTCGCGCTGGTCACCGTGGGCGGCGCCGGCAATCGCGCGCCGATCGCCGACGCGGGCAGCAACCGCGCCGCGGCGATCGACGAGGCCGTGCTCTTCGACGGCGCCGGCTCGTTCGACGCGGACGGCTCGATCGTGGGCTACGCGTGGGACTTCGGCGACGGCGCGACGGGGGCTGGCGCGCAGGCGACGCACACCTTTACGGCCGCGGGCGCCTACCTCGTGAAGCTCACCGTCACCGACGATCTCGGCGCGACGGGCGAGGACTTCGTGCTGCTCACGATCGGCGGCGGCGGCGGCGGGAATGAGCCCCCGCTCGCTGTCGCAGGCGCCGATCTCGTCGGGGACGCCGGTGAGGTGCTCGCGTTCAACGCGTCCGCCTCGGGCGATCCCGACGGCACGATCATCGCGTACCAGTGGGACTTCGGCGACGGCAGCACGGCGGTCGGGCTCTCGGCGACGCACGCGTACGCCTCGGGCGGCAGCTACACCGTCACGCTGACGGTGATCGACGACGCCGCCGCGCGCGCGACCGACGCGCTGCTGGCGACCATCAACGCGCTGCCGATCGCGGACGCCGGCCCGGCCCGCACCGGCGTCGTCGGCGAGGCGCTCGCGTTCGACGGCGGCGGCAGCGAGGACCCGGACGGCACGATCGCCTCGTACGCCTGGGACTTCGGCGATGGCTCGCGCGGCGAGGGGCAGCAGGTCTCACACCTGTGGGCGACGGCCGGCACCTGGACGCTCACGCTCCGCGTCACGGATGACGACGGCGCGCGCGGTGAGGCGACGGCGGTCGTCGTGATCACCGAGGACGGCGGCGCCGGTGGCACGGGCGGCGGCGGCGCCGGCGGCGGGGGGTCGGGCGGCTCCGGCACGCCCGGTCCCGACGACGGGGGCGGCGAGGCGGCAGCGGAGGACGGGGGCTGTGGCTGCGCGGCGGGCGGCGCGGGCTCCCCTGCCGGGCTGCTGCTCTTCGGCCTCGCCGCGGCGCTCCTGCGCCGTCGGCGGTAGGGCGGCGCGAGGCGAGGGCGACCCGCGCGAGGGTGGCCCTCTCTGCCGGCCGCGGCGCGAGAAGGTGGCCCCGCCGCCGGCGGATCGCTACCATCCCACCCCTATGCGCGGAACCGCCCTCGTCTACAGCTCCCACGACCGCTCCCCCTTCCTGCACGACAACTACATCGTGCAGCGCGCCCTCGAAGGGCGTGACAACAAGCGGATCCTCTTCCTGCCGATGTCCGAGACCGTCCAGAACGGCTCGGAGCACGAACGCCAGGAGTTCTCCTGGGGCACGTTCGAGTACTACTTTCGAAAGTTCCGCCGGTACGGCCTCGAGGCGTCGCCGTTCTTCTGGAGCTCGCAGCTCGG
>CAYHCR010000572.1:0-3494 GCA_964354895.1 uncultured Myxococcales bacterium
CTGACGCTGACGCTGACGCTGACGCTGACGCTGACGCTGACGCTGACGCTGACGCTGACGCCGCCGCCGCCGCCGCCGCTGACGCTGACGCCGACGCCGACGCCGACGCCGACGCTGCCCTCGAATGTCGGACCCCCGTGCGACGCTCCTCCCACGACGCGCTCGGGAGCCAGCCGCGTCAGGAGGTCACCTGCCGCCGTGCACGGTCCACACGACGCGTTCTTCCGCCAGCTCTTCTGCCAGCCCCACCATGCCGCCGGCGCGCTTCGGGCGGCGCTCCCCGATTCCCTCGCCCGCGCGATCGACTGGCCGACGCTGCGCCTGGTCCCCGGCTCGTTCGTCGACGATGAGCTCCGGCAGTTGCACACCGATCTGCTCTTCGAGGTGACGCTCGCGGGCCGACCGGCGCTGCTTCACCTGCTGTTTGAGCATCAGCGCACGATCGAGCCGTTCATGGCGGCCCGGCTGCTCCGGTACGTCGCTGCGATCTGGGGCCAGCTGCTTCGGAGTCCGGATCGCCCGGCCACGCTCCCGGTCGTGCTGCCGGTCGTGCTGCACCAGGGCCGTCGCCCGTGGAGCGCGCCGCTGGAGCTTGAGCCGCTCCTCGACCTCGATCCGGCGCTGCGGGCCGCGATGGGTCCGCTGGTGCCGCGGTTCGCGTACTGCGTCGAGGATCTCGTCGCGCTCGACGACGTTCAGCTCGGGGCGCTGACGCTGACGGCCTTCGCGCGGCTCGGGCTGATCGTGCTGAGGGAGATCGGGCGGCACGGCGACGCGGTCCGCGCGATCGATGCGCTTGCACGGTGGGAGTACGCGCTCGACGAGGCCCTCGCCGCGCCGGATGGGCCGGCGATGTTCGAGGCGCTCCTGCGATATCTTGTGGTGGTCAGCGAGGCCGCTCCGGCGGCGCTCTCGGAAGCGTTCGCGCGGCTCGGCCCCGGACGGGAGGCGATCATGAAGTCGACATGGGACCAGATCTTCGAGCAGGGAGAGGCCAAGGGGCTCGTCGAAGGCGAGGCGAGAGGAGAGGCGAGAGGAGAGGCGAGAGGAGAGGCGAGGGGCCGCGCCGAGACGCTCCTGAAGCTGCTGCGCTTGAAATTCGGCCCGCTGCCGGAAGCCGCTACCGCACGGGTCCGCGGCGCGACGGCGGATCAAACCGACCGCTGGACCGAAGCCGTGCTCGGCGCGACGTCTTTGGAGGCCGCGCTCCGCTGACGATCCGACGCCACTCGAGTCCGCCGACGCGCGAGCCTCCGGCGAGCCGCGCCCCGATCGTGCGTCCCGCGCTCATCGCCGCGCCCGCGGTGTGACGGGCCCGAAGGAGGGCGAGCTTGCCATCCTGCCGAACCGCGGCCGCGGGTCTCTTGGCCGCGATCGGCCTCCTCGCGCTCGTGCGCTGCGCGCCTGCGAGCCTCGCAGAACGGGAGACGCTCGACCTCGTCCGTGCCTCGGGCGAACCGCCGCGTCGCGAGCGGTGTCGCCGAAGAGCTCTCCGCCGAAGAGTGGAGCCGCCGCGCCCGCGCCGCGCGCCGTAGCGGCGCGTCGTGGTCAGAGATCGTCTGGCAACAACGTCCGCTCTGCGCAGTCCGCCGAGACACACTCGTACATCCGGCACTCGCCGGCCTCGCAGCCCGCGACGAGCTCCTGGCATGCGCCGCACGCCGCCTGCTTCTCGCACCCGCAGCGCGGGTTCTCGAGCCGGAACCGGTCGACCTCCTCGCCGCGCAGCGCGAAGGCGCCGCAGGCGTCGCAGGGACAGGACTGGTACGCGACGACCTCGCACTCCTCGTCGAGCACGCAGGCGCGGTCGTAGCTCGCGGCGTCCGTCCTCGGCCGCGGACAGGTGCGGTCGTCGGCTGGTTCGTCGTCGGCGCAGCCGCTCGCGGGGAGCGCCAGCAGGAGCGCCATCGCGGCGCCGATCGTTCGTGGATGCATCCGGCTCGGAGTCATAGGCAGGGGCTCCTGTTTGCGTGCAGCAGCACAGGCTCGGCGAACGTTCAGGGATCGGTCACGAGTGACGACAGGTCGAGCTCGAGGTTCGCGAACTCGCAGCTCGGCGGACAGTCGGCGCCGTTCGGCCATGACGTGCGGTAGCCGGGCGTCAAGCGCTGCGGCGCGAAGAGCGGCACGCCGTCCCTCGCGAGCTCGATCGTGAGCGAGTCCGGCGTCGCCCCGTACTCGAACGATCCGAGCGTCGAGTCCGACGCGAGGAACAGCGTCGCGAACGGCTCACGGCCGCACTCGATCGGAGCGGACGGGTCGCCGGGGAGGGCGAACGCGCAGGGCACCTCGTCGCCCGGCGCGCCGACCGTCAGCACGTAGTCGCCCGGGGAGAGCGCGAGCGGCGCGAACGTGACGACGACCTGGTCGATGCAGCCGGCCTCGGTGCACTCGGTGCCTGGCAGCTCGCAGCCGACGAGCAGGAGCGCTGCACCTGCGACGCCATGGAGCGGGAGGGTTCGCATGCCGGGAAGCAACGCAAGCAGCGTGCCTCTCGCCGAGCGCCCGATCTGCGTCGATGCGGGCGCAGCAGACGCCGGATATTCGTCGCGCGCACCCGGAAAACCGTCGGACGCCCGCGCAAGCGATGCGTCGGGCGGCCCTCGCAGGTTCAGGGCGCGACCCCCTCCACGCACGCGACGGCCGAGCGGTGTCCGGCGCCGTCGGCGACGCGCAGACCGCCCGACGGTGTCGTCTCTCCAGCGTCGAAGCAGACGTGCAGGTCGAAGCGCGAGTTCGCCAGATCGGGCTCGGCGGCGTCGGCGACGGGCGCCTCGGTGCCGTCCGGCCGGACGAACGTGGCGCGTGCGAGGAGCGCGTCCCGGGTCTGGGGCGCGTCGCCGTCGGGGTCGAAGAACCAGAGCTGAAAGCCGCAGAGCTGATCGTCGCCCGGACAGCGCTGCGGATCGAGGAGGCAGCGAGAGGTGCCGGGCGCGAGCTCGAGCTGGATCGCGCCCCAGAGCACGGGCGCGCTCGGATCGCGGGGCGTCGAGGCGACCGAGGCAGGGCAGGCGGGCGGCAGCACGCAGCGCGATTCGACCGTGCAGAGCGCGTCGAGGGCGTAGCAGTCGGCGATCGAGGCGCAGCAGGCGCGCGCGAGATCGAGCGTCGCGGGCGCGCAGGTGCTGATGCAGGCCTCGTCCGGCAGGCAGACCGGCGCGGCGCCGTCGGTGCAGCAGACCTCGCCGGGGCACTCCGCGTCGCTCGTGCAGCGCGGCTGGCAGCTCCGATCGAGCGCCGCCGTCTCGTCCTGTGCGGCGCAGAACGGCGGGTCGCACTCGTCGGCGGGGCCGCAGCGCTTGACGGGGCCGCGCTGGCGGCAGCAGACGTCCGTCGCGCCGCACTCCTCGTGTGTGGCGCATGGCACGACGCAATCGCCCCAGTCGCACCGCTCCCCCGCCGCCTCGTCGCAGTCGGCGTCCCGCGAGCACGCGCACTGGCTGATGTCCTCACCCGGAAGGCAGTCGGAGTCGGGCCGGTAGGGCTCGACCTCC
>CAYHCR010000573.1:0-3484 GCA_964354895.1 uncultured Myxococcales bacterium
GGACCGTCGTCGGGCGCGGCGCTCGGGGCTCCCTCGTCGTCGATCGGCGGGACCTCGTCGAGCCAGGCGGGCGGTTCGTCCGCGCCGCCGTGCGCGGCGGTCGCCGTGACCGACGGGCGCGGCGCAGGAGCCGCCGTACCGGCGCGTGGGGCAGGAGCAGCTGTGCCGGTTCGTGGCGCAGGAGCAGCTGTGCCGGTACGTGGCGCAGGAGCAGCTGTGCCGGCGCGTGACCCGGGAGCCGCCAGGCCGGTGCGCGGCGGCTCGCTGCGCGGTGGATCGCTGCGCGTGCGCCCGGCCGCGTCGGGCTTCGCGGAGCGCAGCGAGGCGATCACGTCGTCGAGCTTCACGCCGAGCGCGCGCGCGACCTCGTCGAGCAGCCCCGCGCGCACCGCGCCCTCCGGCAGCGCCGCGAAGACCGGCTTGAGGTTCGCGAAGGCCTGCTGCCGCCCCTCGATCCCCGGCCGCGTGCCCGCGAGGCCGCGCTTGATCACCCACTGCGAGAGCGGCTTCGCGCCTTCGACGAGCGCGCGGAAGCCGGGCAGGCCGTGCTCCCGCAGGAACGTGTCCGGATCGTGCTTGTCGGGCAGCTCGACCACGCGCCCCTGCAGCCCCGCCGCGAGGATGGGGCCCGCGAGCCGCAGCGCGCCCTGCTGGCCCGCCGCGTCGCCGTCGAGCACGAGCGTGAGCCACTGCACCTCGAGCCGCTGCAGCTGCGTGAGGTGCTCGGCGGTCAGCACCGTCGAGCAGAGCGCGAGCGCGGTCGGCACGCCGGCGGCGCGCAGCGCGAGCGCGTCGAAGTAGCCCTCGGAGAGCGTCGCCTCGCGCGCCTTGCGGATCGCGTCGCGCGCGACGTCGAGGCCATAGAGCGTCCGGCTCTTCACGTAGAGCGCGGTCTCGCGCGTGTTGACGTACTTGCGCGGATCGTCGCCCTCGATCACGCGGCCGCCGAACGCGATCACGCGCCCTTCACCGTCGCGGATCGGCACCATCAGCCGGCCGCGGAAGGTGTCCCAGAAGCGCGTCCCGCGCTCGTCGTCGCGCCGCGTGACGAGCCCGGCCCGCTCCGCGATGTCGAGGGGCACGCCGCGATCTTCGAGCCGCTTCCTGAGCGCGTCCCACTCCATGACCGCGTAGCCGAGGCCCGCCTCCTTCGCGATCGCCTCGGTGACCCCACGCTCCTGCAGGTGGGCCCGCCCCGGCCCTCCCGCGGCCGACCAGAGCGTCGCCTCGAAGAGCTCCTGCGCGACCTGCGTCGCCCAGAGCAGCCGGCGTCGCTCCTCGAGCCTGCGCTCCTCCTCCGGATCGATCTCGAGGGGGATCCCGAGCTCCTCCGCGAGCCCGCGGAGGGCCGTGGTGAAGTCCTTGCCCTCGTACTCCATGACGAACCGGATGACGTCGCCGCCCTTCTGGCAGCCGAAGCACTTGAAGCTGTGCCGGTCGGGGTTGACGTGGAAGCTCGGCGTCCGCTCTCCGTGGAACGGGCAGAGCCCCTTGTACGATCGGCCGGCGCGCTTGAGCTGCACGTGACGACCGATGATCGCCACGAGGTCCGCGCGCTCGACGATCTCCCGGATCTTGTCCCTCCCGACGAGCAACGGGCACCTCTGCGGGACGGGACTGCGGCGTCGGGCGCGGGGACGAGCCCGACGGCCAGCGAGGCGAAGGGCGGATCAGCCCAGCGCGGCGAGCTTCGCCTTCACGGCGTCGGCGACGAGCTTTCCGTCCGCGCGACCGGTCGTCTTCGGCGAGAGCAGCTTCATCACCGCGCCCATTTCCTTGGGGCCCTTCGCGCCCGACTCGGCGACCGCCGCGGCGACGAGCGCGGTGATCTCGTCGGCCGTGAGCTGCGCGGGCAGATAGACGAGCAGCAGCTTGACCTCGGCCTCCGACTGGTCGACCAGGTCCTGCCGGTTGCCCTTCTGGAACTCGACGATCGAGTCGCGCCGCTTCTTGAGCTCCGAGTTGACGATTCCCAGGATCCCGGCCTCGTCGAGCAGGCCGGTCGCGCCAGGCTCGAGCTCCTTGTACTTGATGGCGCTCTTGACCATCCGGATGGTGTCGAGGCGGAGCTTCTCCTTCGCCCGCATCGCGTCCTTCATGTCCGCGTCCAGCCGTTCCCTGAGCGTCATGTCGTCCTCCCTCAACGGCACGCGCCCGACCGTTGTCGGGCCGGGCGCGCTTGAAATCATCCTGCTGCAGCCCTGATCAGATGCTCGACTTGCGAGCCTTCTTCAGCGCGCGCTTCTTCGCGGCGAGGGCCTTCTTCTTCTTCTTGACGGAAGGCTTCTCGTAGTGCTCGCGCTTGCGGATCTCGGAGAGGATTCCGGCCTTCTCACACTGCTTCTTGAAACGCTTCATCGCGTTCTCGAAGCTCTCGCCTTCTTTGACTCGTACGCCCGGCATAAACGATGACACCTCCCCTCGAGGGAGCTCGCGATCGCAGTCAGGATCGCGGCGATCCGCGTCCAGGAAAGGGCCAATGGGGCCTCTGCCGGGACGACAGGAACGCGCATAGAGGGGGAAACGACCGCGCCTGTCAAGCCAGAGCGCCCGATCGCGCCCGGCGCAGCGGCGTCACTTCGTCGTGCCCGGCAGCGGGGTCCCGGGCGGCACGAGGCCCTCCGGGTGGCGGTTTGCCTCCTCCCGCATCTTGTCGGTCGCCGATCCCTCGGTCCAATACTCCTCGCGCATGCTGCGGATCTTCCATGCGCCCGCCGCGTCCGGCCCGACGATCATCGTGAAAGGGTTGCGCTGGTTCTTCAGCGGGCAGAACTTCCGGCCGGCGATGCGGACGTCGTCGCCCACGACCTCGAAGATCATCTCCTCGTAGCGGTCGACGTCCTTTCGCTTCTGCGCCCGGTGCATCGCGTCGTCGATCGTGATGCGCAGCTGCGGGATCGTGAAGACGAGCGCCTGCTCGTCACCGCGGGTCCCGCGGTTGACGACCTCGACCCGCGCCGACTCCTCGTACAGCGAGAGCACCGTGCGATCGAAGCTCGAGGCGCGTCGCTCGTACTCCGTGAAGAGCGTCTGGGCCCGCTCGATGCGGGCGCGATCGGCCGGGGCCAGGGTGGCGGGGTCGGTCGTCGCGGCGCTGACCAGCAGGGCGAGGAGGAGGGCGGGCATCCCCAGAGCGTAGCGCCGGTCCGGCCCGTCCAGAAGGGCCGGTGCTACGGGCGGCCGGAAACGGGACACGGGCCGCGGCGGCGCTATCCTGCGACATCGTGCGACACCTCCTCCTGCGGGCGCTCGCCGCCTTCGCCTCGCTCGCGCTCGCCGCGCCGGCCGCGGCCGGGCCTTGCCTGCAGAGCTGCGAACGGTGGGTCAGCGACGCGAAGGTCCGCGCCCGGCTCTGCGCGCGCTGCGTCCTCGACGAGCGCCCCGCGGCGTGGCTCGCCCCGGCCGCGCCGCACCCGAGGCTGCCTCCGTACGCGCGCGCCGCCCGCCAGGCACCCGCGGCCCGGACCGGGCCCGCCGCCGCCCC
>CAYHCR010000574.1:0-3476 GCA_964354895.1 uncultured Myxococcales bacterium
CACCTTCGCGGCCGAGCACGGACCCTTCGACGACGCCGCGCTCGCGCTCGCAACGGCGGCGTTCGCGCGCGTGCCGAACCTCGCGCCGGGCGACTTCGCGCTGGTCGCCCGGCGCGCGCGGGCGCTGGGCGTACGCCACACGCCGCAGCAGCTCGTGGCGGCGCTGCAGGCGGATGCGCTCGTGAAGCCGGGCGCGCGGCGGTCCGTCGGCTTCTGACCCTTCGGGACGGCCCTCTGTGCTTGACCCCGCGGTCGCGGCGACGCTACGGTCCGCCGCCGTTGACTCTCGAATCAACCGCGCGAGCCGCGCGACCGCAGCACCCCACTGCGCGCCCGCAGCGCGCCCCGGAAGGAGCCCGACCATGGCCGACCCGACGCCCCAGACGATCCTCGAGGAGCAGATCCCGTCCCGCATGGCCGCGAACCCGGCGCTCGTGAAGGAGATCGGCGCGGTCGTCCACTTCACGATCGGCGAGAACACCTGGACGCTCGACTGCACGGGGGAGACGGGCACCGTCACGGCCGGCGCGATCGGCGCCTCGAAGATGACGGTGATCTGCGGCGAGGCCGACTTCGTGAAGATCGCCACCAAGGCGCTCAACGCGAACATGGCCGCCATGAGCGGCAAGCTGAAGTTCAAGCCGATGGACATGGCGCTCGCCATGAAGCTCGGCAAGCTGATCGGCTGATCGGCCATGCCGGGACCGCTCGCCGGCCTGCGCGTCCTCGATCTCTCCCGCCACCTCCCGGGCCCGTACGCGACGCTGCTCTTCGCGGATCTGGGCGCGGAGGTGGTGAAGGTCGAGGACAAGGAGGGCGGCGGGGATCCCGTGCGGCACCTGCCGCCGCTCGCGGGAGACGCGGGCGGCGTCTTCTTCCACGCGCTCAACCGCGGCAAACGGTCCGTCGCGCTCGATCTCAAGAGCGAAGATGGCCGGGCCGCCCTGCGCGCCCTCGCCACCTCGGCAGACGTGCTCGTCGAGAGCTTCCGGCCGGGCGTGCTCGACCGGCTCGGCGTCGGGCTCGCGTCCCTCCGGCAGAGCTCTCCGCGCCTCGTCACCTGTTCGCTCTCCGGCTTCGGCGAGGATGGTCCCGATCGCCTCCGCGCCGGCCACGACCTCGGCTACCTCGCCCGCGCGGGGGGCCTCGGCATCGCCGGCGAACCGCACGCCCCCGTCGAGAGCTGGCCGGGGTTCCAGGCCGCGGACGTCGCGGGCGGCTCTCTGCTGGCCGCCGTCGGGATTCTGGCAAAACTGCGCGAGCGCGACGCGACGGGGCAGGGTGGTCACGTCGAGTGCTCGCTCGCCGAGGGCGCGCTCAGCCTGCTGCACATGCATGTCACCGCGCAGCGCACGCTGGGAGAAGGATTGCAGCGCGGCGCGGGCCCGCTCAACGGTGGCTTGCCCTGCTACGGGGTCTACCGCTGCGCGGACGGCCGGCAGATCGCGATCGCCGCGCTGGAGCCGAAGTTCTGGCTGGGGTTCTGCGCCGCGGTCGGCCGCGAGGAGCTCGGCACGCACGGCTACGACAAGGCCGCGCGCGTCGAGCTCGAGGTGCTCTTCCGGACGCGCTCGCGCGACGAATGGGCGGCGCTCGGGCGCGCGCACGACGTCTGCCTCGAGCCCGTCTGGGAGGGCGACGAGCTCTTCGCCGATCCCCAGCACGTCGCGCGAGGCGTCTTCGTCGACGTGCCCGACCCGCGGCTGCCGGGCGGCGTGCTGCGGACGTTGCGCACGCCGCTCCGGCTCGGGCCGCCTGCGCTGACGCCCGCGCCGGAGCTCGGCGAGCACACGCACGACGAGCTCAAGAGGGCGGGCCTCGACCCCGCGACGATCGAGCGGCTCACGCGCTGAATGTGGCGGTTTTGGGGCGGATCCGTGGCGATCGCAGGGCGTTCGCAGTAGCCTGCCTGCTTCCCCGAGGCCCCATGCGTCGCTCCCGCTCGCTCCTGATCCTCGCGCTCGCGCTCGGCGCGATCGCCGGCACGACCCGCTGCGCCTGCTCCGACGACGGCGGCGGCGGCGGGGACGGAGGCGGCGGCAAGCCCCCGGCCGCGACCGAGCCCGCCTGCGCGTTCGAGCTCGCGCCCTACCTCGGCGCGGGCGGCGGCGCTGCGGCCCGGGCGATCACCACCGAGGCCGACTTGATCGGGGGCGAGGCGGCGAGCGGCCGCACCGGCGACTTCCTGCTCGTCAACGACAAGGTCCGGTTCGTGATCGAGGGCTCGCGCCGCGAGATCGGCGCGCAGCCGTACGGCGGCAACCCGATCGACGCGGACGTCGTGAGGCCGGCCGGCGAGGCTGGCAAGGACGTGCTCGGCGAGATCGCCTCGTTCTACAATTTCGGCCGCACGACCGATCCCGCGGCGCCCGGCGATGTCTTCGTCCTCCGCGATGGCAGCGACGGCGGCGCCGCCGTGATCGCCGTCAACGGCCGCGACACCCAGAACGACTTCCTCTACGTCAACGGGCTCATCTCCACGCTCGTCTCCGGCCAGAAATTCATCGTCGACTCGGAGCTGCCGCTCCCCGTCACGACGACGACGTACCACCTGCTCCCGCCCGGCGCGCAGGGGCTCACGACGATCACCGCGATGTGCAACCGGAGCACGGGGCCGGTCGCGGTCGCGCCGGGCGATCTCGTCGACTCCGGCGGTCGCGTGGAGCAGTACAACCCGCACTCCGGCACGCAGGGCTTCGGCTACCAGTCGCTCCCGAACGACTTCCCGTGGACCGCGTGGGTCGGCCGCGGCTCGACGTTCGCGCTCGTCCCCGACGAGGGTGAGGGGCGCAACCAGGCACTCACGATCTCCGGCGTGACCGGCACGATCCAGGGCGGCGAGAGCCTCTTCGACTTCCTCACGAACGACACCTCGGACGACCGCATCGATCCCGCGGCGCCGCCGAAGGGCGCGCTCATCCTGCCGGCGCGCGGCACCGGCGCGTGGGTCCGCAGGCTCTATGTAGGCCGCACGCTCGCCGAGGTCACCGACGCGATCTTCGCGTTGCAGGGCGGCGCGACCGGCCGCGTCGCGGGGGTCGTCACGGACGGCGGCGCGCCGGTCGCCGACGCGCGCGTCGTGGCGCTCCGAAGCCGCGCGATCCCGGGCGGCGGCACGCGCGAGGTGGGCGAGACTGTCTTCCAGACCGACGCCACCGGCCACTTCGCCGGCCTCCTCCCGGTCGGCAGCTACCGACTCTCCGCAAACCTGCCCGGCCTCACCGGCGCACCGCAGGCGATCGAGATCGCCGCCGGCGGGGAGGCCTCCGCGGCGCTCTCGCTGCCGGATTCCGGCGAGCTGATCGTGCGGGTCGAGGATCTCGCCGGCGCGCCGCTGCCCGGCCGCGTTCACGTCCTGTGTGATCCCTGCCTGCAGCCGCGCGCCGCGGAGATCCAGCACCGCGACGTCGTCTTCGACGATCTCGGGCCGGGGGTCGTCGCGATCGAGCACGCCGGCGTCGACGGCGCCGTGCGCT
>CAYHCR010000575.1:0-3476 GCA_964354895.1 uncultured Myxococcales bacterium
GATGCACGAGCCTTCGCCCGCTCGCTGACCACGCAGGCCGAGAACCAGCTCTGGGTGCGCGCCCCCCGTCTCGCCGTCGGCGCCATCGGTCCGCGCTCCCACTTCAGCCGCCGCGTCCGCCGTCTCATCGACCTCGCAAAATCCGGCGGCTCGCCGGCGCGCTATTCCGGCCGCCTCGCTTTCGCCGGCCTCGCTGTCGCCGTCGGCGTCGGGCCGCACGAGCAGGTGGTTGCTGAACCAGATCATCATGCGACGGTAGCTGTCGACGCGCTCGCCGTCGGACATCAACGCAGGGAAGCTGTTGCGGTGGCAGTCGGTGCCCATCGTCGAGACGACCCGCTCGCCCCGCGCGAGGATCGTGCCCCAGCGCTGCAGGTAGGCGTCGTCCTCGGAGACGAAGGCGAGCAGCGAAGCGTCCGGCGCGGGCAGGTCTGCCGCAGGACCCTCGAGCGCCGTGAGCAGCTCGAGCACGCGGGCGACGTTCCGGAAGGTGTTGGCGTGCAGGTTGAACATCTCGAAGCCGTCGACCGGCAAGGCCTGCAGCTCGTCGACCGTGAAGTCCTCCGGGTGCGCGAGGAGCACGATCGCGCCCGCCTCGCGCAGCGTCGCGGCCGCCTCTTCCGTGCGATCGCCGTAGGCGGCGCCCCGCCCCTCCGCGGGCGCCGCGTGACCCTCGAGGCCGACCGGCATCATCCCGCCCTCGCACCCGGCCGCGATGAGCGCCGCGTGGCCGTCGGGACAGCCCGCGAAATTCGCGACCGGGCCGCCGTCGCGCGTGACGAGCACGTCGCCCTTCTCCTCCCGATAGAGCAGCGCCTCGGGGAACCCCGCGTCTCGAAAGCCATCCGGGTGATCGGTCAGGAAGACAAAATCGTGCTGGGCCTGGCAGAGCCCGCGGCGGAAGTCCTCGAAGCAGACCGGGTCCCGGACGCCGTCCCTGACCGGCTCGCCGTCGCACGCGTCGTGCGACCAGTACGAGTGCGCGTGGACGAGACCGCGCAGATCGAGCTGGCCGCGAGGGCCCTGCTCACGCGCCGCCGGATAGACGACGCCGGGCGCCCAGACCTCGATCGGGCCCGTGCCTCCGCCGCCGCCTCCGGGGGTGGCGTCCGGCGCCGGCTTCTCGTCGGCGCAGGCGGCGAAGAGCAGCGCGGTGCAGAGCAGGGATCGGCGCATCGGGAGCCTCGGCGCGGAGAGCCGCGCAGCGGAGCATGGGGGGTTCAGCGGGCGCAGCGCGCGGCGAGGAGGTCGGCCTGCGACGCGATCGCGAGCGCGGTCGACCCGCGGGCGGTCGACGAGGCGCGCGAGGCGAACGATCGGCAGCGATCCCGATCGCCCGCCCTGGCCGCGAGCCACGCGAGCCGGAGCGAAGCGGCGCGATCCGCCTCGGTGCCCGGGGCCGTCGCGGCTTGCAATAGTGCCCGCTCGGCGCGCGCGGCGTCACCACCCCGCAGCCAGGCCTCGCCCGCGAGCGCGGCCGCCCACGCGCGCAGGCCGGCCGGCGTGGAGTTCGCGGCGCGCCAGGCCTCGAGCCGCTCGGCCGCGTCGGGCCGTTCGGCACGGAAGGCGGCGAGCGCCGAGAAGTAGCGCGCCTCGGGGGCGAGCGCCGGACCGATCGGCCGCGCGAGCGCGAGGCAACCTTCGACCGCGCCCGCCGCGTCCGGGCCCGCCGCGATCGCCGGCGCGCACTGCAGGCGGGCGGGCTCCTTGAAGCGGCCGAGGCCGTCGGCCCGCAGCAGCGCGCTGCCCTCGAGCGCGCCGAGCGCGGCCTGCACGATCGCCGCCGCGATCGGCCCCTCGAGGGCGGAGAGGCCGTCGTCGAGCGGCACCTCGACGAACCCGTCCGGGGTCGCCGGCGTGAGCGCGAGGAGCGCCATGAGCACGCAGAGCTTCACGCGTTATTCGACCGTGACGCTCTTGGCGAGGTTGCGCGGCTGGTCGACGTCCGTGCCGCGGTGATCGGCCACGTGGTACGCGAGCAGCTGCAGCGGGATCGACGCGACCGCGGGCGCGAGCAGCGGATCGCAGCGAGGCACCTCGATCACGTGCTCGGAGATCGAGCGCGCGTGGGTGTCTCCCGCAGAGACGATCGACACGACGCGGCCGGGCAGCGCGCGGACCTCCTCGATGTTTCCGAGCGTCTTCTCGTAGGTCGCGTCGTGCGTCGCGATCACGACGACCGGCACGTGCTCGTCGATCAGCGCGATCGGGCCGTGCTTCATCTCGCCCGCCGGATAGCCTTCGGCGTGCAGGTAGGAGATCTCCTTGAGCTTGAGCGCGCCCTCGAGCGCGACCGCCGCCTGCGGCCCGCGGCCCAGGAAGAGGACGTCCCGCGCGTTGGAGAGCTCGATCGCGATCGCCTTGACCTGCGCCTCGCACGCGAGCGCGCGCTCCACGAGCGAAGGGAGGTGGCGCAGCTTCTCGAGCCACGAGCGCCCCGCCGCCGCGTCGAGCGTCCCGCGCAGCCGGCCGAGCTTCACGGCGAGCAGCGCCAGCGCCACGAGCTGCGTGGTGAACGCCTTCGTCGAGGCGCCGCCGATCTCGGGGCCGGCGTGCGTGTAGAGGACGTCGTGCGCCTCCCGCGGGATCGCAGCGCCGAGCACGTTGCAGATCGCGAGGCAGCGCGCGCCGCGGCTCTTGGCCTCCTGGAGCGCGGCCAGCGTGTCGGCCGTCTCGCCCGACTGCGAAATCGCGACGCAGAGCACGGAGCCGTCGACGATCGGGTCGCGGTAGCGATACTCGCTGGCGAGATCGACCTCGACCGGGATGCGTGAGAGCGCCTCGATCCAGTGCTTGCCGACGAGCCCCGCGTGCCAGCTCGTGCCGCAGGCGATCAGCTGGATCCGCGCGATCTTCGCGGCCGAGGCGGCGTCGAGCGCGACGCCGTCGAGGTACGCGTCGCCCTCCTCCATCGAGGCGCGGCCGCGCAGCGTGTCGGCGAGCGCGCGCGGCTGCTCGTGGATCTCCTTGTGCATGAAGTGCTTGTGGCCGCCCTTCTCCGCCATCACGGGCGACCAGTCGATCCGCCGCGAGGCGCGCGTGACCGGCCCGCCCTGCAGGTCGGTCAGCGTCACGCCCGAAGCGGACAGCTCTGCCACATCGCCCTCCTCGAGGAAGACGACCTCGCGCGTGTGCGCCAGCAGCGCGGGCACGTCGGACGCCACGAAGTTCTCGCCCTGGCCGAGGCCGAGCACGAGCGGCGAGGCGTTCTTGGCCGCGACGATGCGCGTCGGCTCCGAGCCGCTCGTGACGACGAGCGCGTAGGTCCCGCGGACCTTCGTGAGCGCGCGGCGGACCGCGTCGACGAGCGGGACGCCCGGCGTGCGGCGCTCCCGGGCGATGAGGTGCGCGAAGACCTCGGTGTCGGTCTCCGAGGCGAAGAGGTGGCCCTCCTTGCGCAGCTGCTCCTTGAGCTCGAGGTGGTTCTCGAGGATCCCGTTGTGGACGACCGCGACGTCCTCGAAGCGGTGCGGGTG
>CAYHCR010000576.1:0-3464 GCA_964354895.1 uncultured Myxococcales bacterium
TGCCCGTGTAATCGGAGAGCGAGACGGACTTGAAGTCGCCGTTGCCGACGACGGCCTCTGCGGTGAACTCCGGGGCCTTCTGCAGAACGCGGATCATGCAACCCTCCAGGCGCGCCGAGGACGGACTCGGGCGCGTCAAATGCTGTGGAACCCGAGACGAAGCGCGGCAGGAGTAATGGCGACCAACCGAGGTGTCAAGACGTCGGCCCGCGCGCTCCGCGCGGACGTGGTGCGCACGATCGCGCTCGAGGCGCACGAGCGGATCCGGTTCGAGGGCCGGGTCGCGGATCGCACGCTGGAGTCGCTCCTCCGGCGCGAGGCGCGGCTCTACGCGATCGAGCGACGCGCGATCACGGACGCCGTGTACGGGCTGCTGCGCGACGAGGCGCTGCTCATCCGACTCCTGGAGCCGGGGCTCGGCGCGGGCGGCTTCGCGGCGCTCTCCCCCTCGGTGCGCGGCGGCTTTCTCTACGCGGCGCGCGAGGTCCGGTCGGGCGGGACGACGCCGGAGAAGGCGCTCGCCGCGTCGGGGCTCTCACCGGGGCTCGTGACCGCGCTGCGGGGGCTCTCGCGGGAGGCCGCGGTGCTCGCCGCGCTGTCGCCGATCGACCGCGCGCTGCTCGTCGCCGGCATCCCCGACTGGCTCGCCGCAAAGCTGCGCACGCAGCTCGGGGACGAAGAGACGACCGCGCTCGCGATCTCGCTGGCGGGGCGCGCGCCGCTGACCATCCGCGCCAACATCTCCAAGGCGCCGCGCGAGGCCATTGCCCGGGCGCTCGAGGCGACGGGCGCCACCGCGACCCCGACGCGCTACTCGCCGGAGGGCCTCGTCGTCGAGGCCAGGGAGAGCCTCTTCGCCACGGCGGCGTTCAAGGACGGCCTCTTCGAGATCCAGGACGAGGGGAGCCAATTGCTGGCGCGTTGCCTCGCGGCCCGGCCCGGCGAGCGGATCGCCGACGCGTGTGCAGGCGCTGGCGGAAAGTCGCTGGCGCTGGCGGTCGAGCTTCGCGGCAAAGGGAAGATCTTCGCGCTCGACAATGACGAGCGACGACTCGGCGATCTGCCGGCGAGGGCGCGGCGCGCGGACGTCCACAACATCGAGCGCCACCTCGTGCCGGACGAGGGGCCCTCGGAGATCGAGCAGAAGCTCGCGGGCACGTGCGACGGCGTCCTGATCGACGCACCGTGCTCCGGGACCGGCGTGCTGCGCCGCAATCCCGACGCGCGCTACCGGCTCAAGCCAGAGGACGTCGAGCGCTTCGCGGCGCTGCAGCTCAAGCTGCTCAAGCGCTACGCCGCGCTCGCGAAGCCAGGCGGCCGGATCGTCTACGCGACCTGCTCGCTGCTGCGCGAGGAGAACGAGGAGGTCATCGAGCGCGCCCTCGCCGAGGCCCCGTGGCTCAAGCGCGGCGAGCTCGCGACGGGGCTCGGAGCGACCGTCGCGGCAGAGCTGCACGCACGCGAGACGATGCGGCTCTTCCCGCACCGCCACGGGACCGACGGCTTCTTCGCGGCGGCGCTGCGTCGGATCTGACGGGGGTCAGGAGCGTCGCGGACAGCCGCGGCGGAACGAGCTCAGAGCAGCGGGGCGAAGACGCAGTCGCCTTCGTCGCCCTGCTCGCAGCCGCCCTCCGGGCAGGCGTCGCGGAAGTCGCTGCGGACGAACGTGCGCGTGAAGTCCTGCGCCCAACAGACGCTCGTGCCGTACGGGCCAGGCGGCCCGCTCGAGCCCTCGCCGAGCGTCAGGTGCGCGTCGGCGCGCCCCGCCCGATCCGCCTGCCACCGCATCGAGGCCTGCAGCAGATCGAGCGCGCCCAGCCCGTCGAGATCGACCGGCACGACGTACTCCCAGGCGCCGGCGCCGTCCGAGGCGCGCTCATGATCCAGCTCGAGCGTCTGCCCGTTCCCGGTGATCTGGGCGTTCAGGCGGCGCGGCTCGACGAGCAGGTCGTAGCGCAGTTCGAGCGAGTCTGGATCCTCCTCGACGCCGCCGAAGCCCGCGTCGCGCGCCGCCTTCGCGTCCCAGAGGTACCAGCCCGCGCCGCGCGAGGTGCCGCCGGGACCCGGCTCGAAGGCGCCCGCGACGACGATCACGAACGGCCCGTCGTCCTGCGCGAACGAGATCTCCCACGAGAAGCTCGCGCCGCCGTCGTGGCGCTGCACGCCGACCTTCCAGCGGCGTCCGGGGTGCTCGTCGTCCGAGTGCGGCCCCCAGACCCGGCCGTCGTCGCTGCGCTCCGTGGGCGGCAACGAGCGGACGAGATCGAGCACGCCGAGCAGGCCTGCGGTCATCCGGTTCACCTCACGCACGAGCTCGTGACCGAGGCAGAAGGCGTCACCGGCAGCGCCATCTCGCGCGCGATCACACCGCCCCGCCAGGCCGTCCACGCGGCGACCCTCCGCCTGGAGTCCCTGCGAGAGCGCCGCCTCGTCGGGCGCGGCGAGCGCGAGCTCCTGCGCCTTCGGGAGCGCGTCGACGAACGCGAGATCCTCGAGCGGCAGGTTCGAGATCCCGCCGCACGCGGCGAGCACGAGGGGAAGCAACGCAGGGATTCGGCGCATGATCAGAACTCCAGCCGGACGCCGGCGGTGAGGTCGAGGAAGGCGAGCGAGTGGTCCTCGTCGGCCTCGTAGAGGAGCCACGAGAGCCGCGCGCGGGTCAGCAGCGCGAGCGAGTCGGTCGCGGCCCACGAGAGGCCCGCGACGAGGCCGGGCGCCGTCGTGAGCAGCGCCTGCGGCGCGAGGCGGGGCTCGGAGGGGAAGAGGCGCTCCATCGACAGCAGTCCAATCCGCACGCCGACGAGCGGCCGGAGCGCAGCCTCCCGACGGAACTCGGTGGCGAGCGAGAGGCCGAGCGTCGCCTCGGTGAGCTCGAACGCGAAGTCGCGGCCGTCGACCTCG
The DNA here is from genome assembly GCA_964354895.1 of uncultured Myxococcales bacterium. Taxonomy (GTDB): domain Bacteria; phylum Myxococcota; class Myxococcia; order Myxococcales; family Vulgatibacteraceae; genus CAYHCR01. Next base: position 2,902 of record CAYHCR010000576.1, read on the forward strand.
ACCGTGCCGGACGTACGGCCGAGCGCGAGGTCGGCGCCGAGGATCCAGCCGGCGCGCAGGTGATCGCGCAGCTCCAGCTCGAGCCCGGCGAGCGCGAGGCTCGGGAACCAGAGCTCCCGCGCGGGCGCCGAGAGGAAGGTTTGCAGGCCGACGCCCGCGGTCACGCCGAGCCGCGGCGGCGGGCTCCACGCGGCGGCGGCGCCCTTGACCGGGTCGTCGGTGAGCGGCGCGTCCCGGAACGACGCAGGATCGAGCCGGATCCCGCCGCGCGCAGGGATCAGGATGTCCTCCCCTCTCGCGCCGGACAAACTCTTCTTCGACAGTCCCTCCAAGTCCACGACGGCGATCGACCTTCGCACTGTCGACCTCACGACGTCTGCGGTGTCGACGAGGACGGTACTCGTTCAGAAACAAGCGCTCGTCTCGCTGTGGGGCAGTGCGGAGTAGGGAGCGTCTGATGATGAAGATTCACCGGACTCCCGAACTTACACCCAACCTCTCATCGTCTTGCTATAGTGACGCCATGGAGATTCTTCCCGTCGCCACTCCCCTCCTCCGCGCAG
>CAYHCR010000577.1:0-3462 GCA_964354895.1 uncultured Myxococcales bacterium
CGAGCTCGACCGCCAGAGAGGTCGGGGCGGAGACCGAGGCGACGACGGGGATCCGCGCGACCGCCGCCTTCTGCACGATCTCGAAGCTGGCGCGGCCGCTCACGGCCAGCACCGCCGCCTGTGCCAGCGTGCCGCGCAGCAGCAGCTCGCCGATCACCTTGTCGCAGGCGTTGTGCCGGCCGACGTCCTCGAACGCGGCGAGGACCGCGCCTTCGCGGTCGAGCGCGAGGACGGCGTGCGTGCCGCCGGTGGCGCGGAAGACCGGCTGGTGCGCCGCGAGCGCGTCGATCGCGTGGCGCACGAGCGCGGCCGGCAGCGGGGCGCCCGGGGGCAGCGGTGTGCAGCGTTGCAGGAGCTCCTTGATCGAGGCCCGGCCGCAGACCCCGCACGCAGAGCTGCCCGGCAGGTGTCGCCGCGACTGCAGCACGCGCTCGGGCACGATCCGCGCGCCGCCCGCCGCGCGCACGTCGAGGACGTTGCCGTAGCCCTCGCCGCCCGGTCGGCCGCAGGGCGCGAGCGTGCCGACGTCCTCGGGCCCCGCGATCAGCCCCTCCGTGAAGAGCAGGCCGAGCGCGAGCCGCTCGTCCGCGCCGGGCGTGCGCATCGTCGTCGCGAGCGTCTCACCGTCGATCCGCAGCTCGAGCGGCTCCTCCACCGCGAGCTCGTCGTCCCGGTCCTCGCGCGCGCCTCCCGGCAGCGCGGTGACGCGGGTCTTCGAGATCGGGGCGCGCGACATGGCCGGGAACCTACCCCGCGGCCGAGCCGCCGCGGCTACAGTGCGCCCCAATGACCGCACCGCTCGTTCCGCTCCGGCGGGGCCGCCCGGCCCGCGCAAGCTGGGTCCCGTTCGGCCTCGGCGAGATGAAGCCGAACCATTTTCTGGAGATGCTCCGGATCGCCGTCGACAACCTCGACGAGCTCCCCTACGCGTGGCGCATCCTCAACGAGGGCGTCTGCGACGGCTGCGCGCTCGGCACGCGCGGGCTGCGCGACTGGACGCTCGACGGCACGCACCTCTGCCTGGTCCGGCTCAATCTCCTCCGGCTCAACACGATGGGTCCGCTGCGGGTCGGCGAGCTCGCAGACGCCGAGCGGCTCGGGCGGATGGACTCGCGCGCGTTGCGCGAGCTCGGCCGGATCCCTGCGGTGTTGCGCCGGCGGCGCGGCGAGCCCGGGTTCACGCCGGTGTCGTGGGAGGAGGCGCTCTCGGAGATCGGCGGGCGGCTCTCGGCGATCGATCCGGCGCACGCGGCGCTCTACCTGACGAGCCGCGGGATCGGGAACGAGGTCTATTACGCCGCCCAGAAGGCGTGGCGCGCGTTCGGCTCACCGCACGTCGACAACGCCGCGCGCCTCTGCCACGCGCCTTCGACGGTCGCGATGAAGGAGGTGCTGGGGGCCGGCGCGTCGACGTGCTCGTACGAGGACTGGTACGGCACCGGGCTGGTCGTCTTCTTCGGCAGCAACCCGGCCAACGATCAGCCCGTCGCGATGAAGTACCTGCTCGAGGCGAAGCGGAAGGGCACGCGCGTGCTCTCCGTCAACGCGTACGAGGAGCCGGGGCTCATGCGCTACTGGGTGCCGAGCGACGCTGCCAGCGCGCTCTTCGGCAGCCGGATCGTGGACGCCCACACGGAGGTCCGGGCCGGCGGCGATCTCGCGCTCCTCATCGCGCTCCTGAAGATCGTCGTGGAGCGCAAGGCCGTGGCGCACGACTTCGTGCAGGCGCATACGGAGGGCTTCGGCGAGCTGCTCGAGTCGCTCGACGCGATCTCGCTGCCCCAGGCGATCGCGCAGTGCGGCACGCCACCCGCGCAGCTGTACGCGCTCGCCGACGAGCTCTGCGCGGCGAAGGACGCCGTCTTCGTCTGGAGCATGGGGCTCACGCAGCACGCCCACGGCACGGAGACGGTGCGCGCGCTGCTGCTGCTCGGGCTCCTGCGCGGCTTCGTCGGCCGGCCGAAGAACGGGCTGATGCCGATCCGCGGCCACTCCGGCGTACAGGGCGGCGGCGAGATGGGCGCCTACGCGACGGCGTTCCCGGGCGGCGCGTCGATCACGCAGGGAGAGGCCGATCGGCTGGGCGCGATCTGGGGCTTCACGCCGCCGGCCGAGCCCGGCCTCGACGCGGCGGCGATGGTCGACGCGGCCGATCACGGCACGCTGCAGGCCTTCTACACGCTCGGCGGGAATTTCCTGGAGACGCTGCCGCAGCCGGCGGCGGTGGAGCGCGCGCTCGCCCGCGTGCCGCTGCGGCTGCACCAGGACATCGTGCTGACGAAGCAGATGCTCGTGCCGCCCGCGGACGTCGTCTTCGTGCTGCCCGCGCGCACGCGCTACGAGCACCGCGGCGGGATCACGGAGACGACCACCGAGCGGCGCGTCGTGCTCTCGCCCCACATCCCCGGCCACGAGCTGCCGGAGGCCAGAGAAGAGTGGCGCATCGTGCGCGACGTGGTGCTGGCCGCGCGGCCCGAGCTGCAGAAGTTCCTCGGCTGGCCGGACGCCGCAGCCGTGCGACAGGATATCTCCCGCACGATCCCGACCTACGCGCCGATCGCGGGGCTCGTGAAGGGGGGCGACTCGTTCCAGTGGGGCGGGGCGCGGCTGCACGAGGACGGGCAGTTCCTCCGGCCCGGCGGGCGCGCGAAGCTGTACCCGATCGAGCTGCCGCAGGCCGAGCCGGACGGGACGTTCGTGCTCGCGACGCGCCGGGGGAAGCAGTTCAACTCAATGGTGCAGAAGGAGGTCGATCGCCTCACCGGCGCGTCGCGCGATCACGTCTTCATCGCGCCCTCCGACCTGCAGCGGCTCGGCCTTCACCACGGCCAGCCGATCGTCGTGCGCAGCCCCCACGGCGCGTTCGCGGGCCGCGCCTTCGCGGCGCCCGTCGCGCCGGGCTCCGTGCAGGCGCACTGGCCCGAGGCGAACGTGCTCCTCCCGACCGGCCGCCGGGATCCGCAGGCGCAGGTCCCCGACTACAACGCGCGCGTGACGCTCGAGGCGCTGCGACCGGGGCTGCCGCCGCCATGAGCGAGGCGCGCCCCGCCGTCTCGCTCCGCGGCCTCGTCGAGATCGTCGCGGGGCTCGCCGGGATCGGTGGCCTCGCCGCGCCGCTCGGCTGGATCGCCTGCCGCGTCCCGGGCGCGCCGTGGTGGGCCGAATTGCCGGCCCATTTCCTCGCCCACGCCGGGCTCGGCCTCGCGCTCGCGGCGGCGGTCTGGCTCCGCGGTCGCCTCCCGCGCTCGATCCACGTCGGCGCAACGATCGCGCTCGCGCTCTTCGGCCTGCAACCCTTCCTCCCGTCCCTCGCCGTCGCGCCCGCCGCCGCCGCGACGCCCGCGCCGATCTCGCTGCTGATCGCGAACGTGCACACGGCGAACCGCGACACCGCGTCGCTGGTCGCGCTGGCGCGGGATCGGGACGTCGTCGGGCTGCTGGAGGTCGATCGCTTCTGGTACG
>CAYHCR010000578.1:0-3461 GCA_964354895.1 uncultured Myxococcales bacterium
CGCGCGAAGCGCGCGCCGTCGACGAAGGGCACGAGCAGCTCTCCCCGCCGCGCGACCGTCGCGCCCACGAACACGAGCGTGACGAGCCCCGCCACCAGCGCGCCCCGCCGCGGCAGCGCCGCGAGCCTCGCGAGCCCCGGGCCCGCCGCGAGCGCGAGCGGGCCGTACGCGAACGTCACGTACTGCTCCCACGCCGGCGTCGGCACCAGCGTCGAGGCGACGAGCCCGAGCCCCGCGAGCGCCGCGCCCGCCTCGAGGCGATCTTCGGCGCGCGGCGGGAGGAGCGCCCCGAGCGCCGCGAGGCCGCCCGCGACGAGCAGGTGCGGATCGAGCGCGAGCCGGCCCGCGAGGCCGAGCTTCTGCGGCAGATCCCCGACGAGCCCCGCCCCGCTGCGCAGCGAGTGGAAGCCCAGGTTCCCGAACCATGCGCGCTCGGGGTCGATCGTGAAGCAGAGCAGATAGACGGAGAGCGGCAGCGACAGGCCGATCGCGAAGGCGAGCAGCCGCGCCCCGCGCCGTCCGTCCGGAGGCCCCGCCGCCGCGTAGAGCACGCCGGGCAGCGCCGCCAGCGTCGTGAGCCGCAGCGCGCCCGAGAGGCCGAGCAGCAGCCCCGCGAGCCCGGCGGCCGGGACGCCCTCGCGGCGGAGAGACAGCAGCGCAGGTGCGAGGCAGGCGAGCACGAGCAGCGTCGCTGCCGGCGCGAACGTCTTGCCGACCGTGCACCACTGCAGGACCGGCAGCGCGCCCCCGAAGAGCAGCCCCCCGAAGAGGGCCGCGCCGTCGCCCCGCAGCCGCCGAAGGCCGAGCGCGATCGCGCCGCCGGCGAGCCACGTGGCGAGCACCGAGGCGCGGCGGGGCCCGGCGAGCCCCTCCCCGAAGAGCCCGGCGATCGCAGACCAACCGGCCGCGAGGGGCGCCTGCGGCCAGAAGAAATCGCGGTACGGGAGCCGGCCCTCGCGCAGCCAGGCGCCGCCGAGCGCGTAGAACGCCTCGTCGCGGTCCCAGTCGCGGTGGAGGGCGAGCCAGCCGAGCAGCGCGCCGAAGCCGGACAGCAGCGCAAGGCCGCCCACCAGCGAAGCGCCGCGGACCAGCGAGGAGCGGGGCTCGTTCCGTCGCATCGTTCAGCGCGGCGACTGCGCGCGGTGGGCGGCGGACAAACGACGGCCCTCGACGAGCGCGGGGTTTCTCGTCAAGGGCCGCCGCCTGTTCTGGCGAACAGGCAATCCCATGATGATGGGAGTCCAGGCAGGCCGCAAGGGAGCAAGAGACCCACCCGGACCCACCCCGGGGCGTCGGTCAAGCGGTGTGCAACCGCACGAGGATGACGGTGACGTTGTCGGTGCCGCCTGCGGCATTGGCCGCGTCGATCAGCTGCCCGACCGCCTTCTCCAGATCCGGCGTCTTCGCGAGGATCGACGCGATGCGGTCGTCGTCGATCATGCCCGACAGCCCGTCGGAGCAGAGCAGGTAGATGTCGCCGTCCATCGGGGGATCGTTGAGGACGTCGACCTCGACCTGGTCGGTCATCCCGAGCGCGCGGAGGATGACGTTCTTGTGCGGGAACGCCGCGATCTCCTCCGGCGTCGGGTTGCGGGCGCGCTTGAAGTCCTCGAGCAGCGAGTGATCGCGCGAGACCTGCTCGATCGCGCCGGCGCGGAAGCGGTAGCAGCGCGAGTCGCCGACCCAGCCCACGTACGTGCCCTCGGGCGTGAAGAGCGCCGCGACGACGGTCGTGCCCATGCCGCGCTTCTTGGCGTCGGTCTGCGAGTGCTCGCGGATGCGCAGGTTCGCCAGCTTGATGGCGGCGCTGACCCGGTTGTCGTGGAGGTTCTTGGCGCGATCGAGCTTGAACGGCCAGGTCGCCTCGGCGTCGCGGCCCGAGCGGCTGACGAACTCCTTGATCTCTTCGACCGCGATCCCGCTCGCGACCTCACCGGAGGCGTGGCCGCCCATGCCATCCGCGACCGCGACGAAGTTCTCCTCCGGCAACAGGAGGAAATTGTCCTCGTTGTGGTCGCGCTTCATCCCGACGTTGGTCTGGCCGCTGATCTCGAGGCGCATGGGGCTCACGCGGGGAGGAAGGCGACGCGGTCGCCCGCTCGGGTGGAGGTCTCGGCCAGGGTCCCAGCGGGGAGCTCGAGCACGGAACGAGCCTTCGCATAAACGCGCGTCGCGCGCCATGGGGGAATCGCATCGAGGGCGCGCAGCACGGTCCCCGACTCGTCCAGGAAGAGGACGTCGATCGGAAAACGCATGAAGAACGTGTGGATCGAGTTGCAAGGGACGATGTGCAGCCCCTCGCCCTTCGCGAGCGCGTCGCGGCCGAGCAGGCCCCGCAGGCGCTGCATCACGCGCGCGGCCCGCTCGCTGCGGTCGGCCAGGAGGTGGCCGTTCGACTCGTTGACGGCTCGGAATCGGTCGTTCACCCGACGATGATTCTCAGGCGCGGGCCAAGGGTCAAGCGGAGCTCTCGGCCAGCCTCGTGGACGGAGCCGTCAAGGACGTACCGAAGGGGGCGATCCGAGCGCAGGATCGCCTCCCGCCCGACGCCGTCGACGGCCACCCGCGGGGAGGGCGGAAGCCCGATCGCGGCGCGGACCAGCTGCCACGGAAGGGCCCGCGGCGTGGCCGCGTAGCCGACGACGTGGAACGTGCCGGGCAGCTCGCCGGCCCGCGCCAGCGCGGTCAGGCCCGGGGGCAGCTCGCGCACGGTTCCCGCGAGGACCAGCGCGTACCGCTCCGGAGGGAACGCTTCGCCGTCGAGCGAGAGCCGCAGCCGCCGCCGGTCATGGAGGCGCCGGGCGAGACGGCCGCCGACGAGCGCGCTCGCCGACGCCGTCAGCAGGAGGCTCCAGCGCGCGGCCGCGTCGCTGCGCCCGTGCGCGCGCGCCGCCTCGACGAAGCCGACCGCGATCCCCGCGCCGAACGCGAAGCCGATCCGCTCCTCGATCCGCAGCGTATCGAGCTCCTCGACCGGGTGCGGCTCTCCCAACGAGATCCGACGCAGCGCCGCGGCGAGCCGCTCGCCCCCACCCGCGCGCGACGCAGGGGGCAGCAGGAGCAGCGGCGGCAGCGGGCGTTTCGTCGCGAAGAGCGCCGTGATCGCCCGCTGCCGGAACGGCGCGTCGCCCTGGATCGCGAGCGTCTCGGGCTCGCGGACGAGCAGCTCCTCCGCGAGCGCGCCGAGCGGCGCCGACCGCAGGCTCGCCGGATCGCCGGGCCGCAGCGAGCGCGCCGCGTCGTCGTCGCCTTCGAGGATCGCGAGGCTCGCCACGCCTTCCTTGTAGCAGAGGGCGTCGCTCTGGCATGGTCGCCGCGTGCTGACGGCCGCCTCGCCTCCGTTCTCCGTGGTCCTCGTGCAGCCCCAGATCCCGCCGAACACGGGCAACGCGGCGCGGACGTGCGCGGTCACCGGCAGCCGGCTCGAGGACACCAGGACGGACAAGCGGCCATCGCGGGGT
>CAYHCR010000579.1:0-3460 GCA_964354895.1 uncultured Myxococcales bacterium
TGTGGTGCTGCTGATGAGCGTGAACCCCGGCTTCGGCGGGCAGCAATTCATCCCGTCGGCCGTGCGCAAGGTCGAGTGGCTCCGGCGCCGCGCCTCCGCGCTCGGCAATCATTCGCTGCGGATCGAGGTCGACGGAGGGATGACGCCGGAGACGATCGGCGCGGTCGCCGCGGCGGGCGCGGACACGTTCGTCGCCGGCAACGCTGTCTTCCGCCAGGCCGACTACGCCGCCGCGATCACCGCGCTGCGCGCCGCCGCCGAGGGCGCGCGAGCCCGCTGAAGCGGCGGAAGGCCGGGGCGCTTCGGGCCCGGCCATGCGGTCCACGAAGACCGGGGAGCGCTCGACCTTGTGCACCGTCGGCAGCGTCTTTGAGCGGGAGAGCAGCGCTGCGCAGGAGCAGCAGCGCCTGCTCGTCTTCAAGCAGTGCGACCTCGCCGCCCCGACGCACTTCCTCGAGCCCGAGCTGCGCGAGGGCGAAGGCGGGCTGCGGTACGTGATGTTCGAGCGCGAGGGCGCCGACGGACCGTGGGCCGGCTGCAACAGCGCGGGGCTCCTCGTCGTCGCGGCCGACGCCTACCTCGACGCGGAGGAGAACCCGCCGTACGAGCCCGAAGCGAGCCCCTTGCCGGCCTACGCGCACCTCCTCGCCCACTGCCGCTCCGCGCACGAGGCGGCGGCCTACATGCGAGGCATCTACGAGGCGCTCGGCGCGCCAGACATGATCCTCGTCGCGGACCGGACACGCGCCGTCCTCCTCGAGTGCTCGCCCACCCACGGCGTGCGTGAGCTCGAGGGCGACGCGGGCTGGCTCGCCTCCACGAACCACTTCCGGCTGCTGCCCGGCGCGGTCACGCCCGAGGAGGATCCGAGCACGTACCGCCGCCTCGAGCGGGCCGAGGAGCTCCTCGAGGCGGAGCCGAACCTCGGCGGCGTCGCGGCGCTGCTGCACGATCAGGCCGACGGCGAGACGGAGCGCTCCCTCTGTCGCGTCGCGGAGGAGGAGGGGCAATACTTCACGCAGGCGAGCGTCGTCTTCTCCGCAGGGGAGGACGGGAGCATCGACTGCCTCTATCTCCTCAACGGCAGCCCGCGCACGAAGGCGTTCACGCACTGGCGGGACGTCTTCGGCGTCTCCGAGCGGCGCTCCGACGCGCGCCTCGAGGCGCTCGACGAGCCGGACGATCGGGACGACTGAAGCGCCGGCCGGCGCGCTCTTCGGCCGGCCGCAGGTCAGCCCGACGGCGGCGCGTCCATCCGCCCGCCGCGATGCGCCCGCCGCGTCTCGTCGAAGAGCGCCCGCAGCGCCGGCAGCCCGGAGCGCGCCTCGCGCCGGGCGATCGCCTTCACGAGCCGCACGACGCGCTCGTTCACGGGCGTCGGGATCCCCCGCGCCGCGCCGCGGGTGACGACCTCGCCGTTGAGCCAGTCGATCGGCGGCTCGCGCCCCCGCTCGATCGCCGCGAGCATCGAGCTGCGCAGCCGGCGGTACTTCGCGCCGACCGCGAGCAGGATCGAGTGCTTGGCGAAGAGCGCCGGGCCGCCGAGCTCGGCGTGGACCTCCTCGTCGGTCAGCGCGATCCAGGTCAGGTCGAGGGTGCCGGCCACCTTCTCGAGCCGCACGCCCTCGGCGAGCGCGACGTGCACCGCCTCCGTCATGATCTCCAACGCGAGCCGCCGGACAAACCTGTGTACGAGCAGCGCGCCCAGCCGATCGCCGCCGATCGTGCCGAGCGAGCTGACCGCGCAGTTGAGCGCGAGCTTCGACCAGCGCACGCCGGGCAGGTTGGTCGTCGTCTCGACGCCCCCGATCGGCGTGAGCAGCCCGGCCAGCGTCGAGAGCCGCTCGTCGAAGGCGCCGTCGAGCCGGCCGATCGTGAAGCCGCCCGCGCTCGTGCGCTCGTAACAACCCGGCGCAGAGCTGCTCGCGCCCCACGAGACGACGCCGCCGAGCACGCGCTCGATCCCGTGCCGCGCGGCGATCGACTCCTCGCAGAGCCCGTTCTGCAGCACGACGAAGGCGCCGGTCGGGCCGAGCAGGTGGGCCGCGGAGGCCGCGGCGTCGACGACCTGGTTCGGCTGCACCGCGAGGACGATGAAGTCGTACGCGCCCGTCGCGGGCGGCTCGACGAAGACGGAGGCCGCGCCGCGGATCGTGCGCTCGCCGCCGTCGTCGCGCAGCGTGAAGCCGCGCAGCTGCAGCGCCTCGGCGATCTCCGCGCGCTTGACCGCGATGTGCAGGGGCGCGCCGGCCTCGAGCAGCGTCGCGGCGAAGACGCCGCCGATCCCGCCGCCGCCGATGACGAGCAGCTTCGCGTCGGTCATGGCACCTCCCGTGGCGCGGCGCCGCGCGCGGGCCGTGCGGCGCCGCTCATGGCGGCACCTGCGGCCAGCGCGCGAGCTGCGGCAGCTCGCGACGGCCGTCCTCGACGCGGGCCGCGAGCCCCGGCGTGACGCCCCGCTTCGCGAAGGCGCGCTTGAAATCAGCGAAACTTCCGCCTGTCAGCCACGCGTCGTGCGCCGCGAGCCCCGCCTCGACGCCCGCCTGCGCGAGCATGTACTCGACCCAGGCCCACTTCGCGCTGATCGAGCGGATCTCCGCGCGGCCCCGCAGCCCTGCGCGCAGCCGATCGAGCTTGCGCTCGACCTCCCGCAGCCCCGCGAACGGCGCGCCGTCCATCGGCGTGTTGCGCTTCGCCACGAAGGGCGCGCAGCCGAAGTCGATCGGCACGATCTTCGAGAGCTCCGTGCCGAGCCGCACGAGCTCGTCGAGATCGTCGTCCGTCTCTCCCGGCAGGCCGACCATCAGGTAGAGCTTGAGGTGCGAGAGGGCATGTCTGCGGACGAGCTCGGCGGCGCCGACGAGGTGGCGCTCGTGCGTCTTGCGATCGAGCGCGATCCGGAGCCGCTCGCTCGCGCCATCGGCCGCCGTCGTGAGGTTGCGCGCGCCGCCGGCCTTGAGCGCGCCGACGATCTCGTCGGTCAGGCGATCCGCCCGCAGCGAGCTGACCGAGACCTCGCGCCCCCCTGCCACGATCGCGCGCAGCAGCTCCGGAAGGCGCGGGTGATCCGTCACCGCCGCGCCGACGAGCCCGACGCGCTTCGCCGCGGGCGGCAGCAGGCCGAGCACGCGCTCGGGCGCCACGGTGCGCATGCCGCCGTTGGTGGTCCTGCGCATCACGCAGTAGGTGCAGCCGCGCGAGCAGCCGCGCTCCGGCTCGATGAGGAACATCGAGCGCAGCTCGGTGTGTGGCGTGAGGATCTGCGTGCGGGCCGGCAGCCGCGCGTCGTCCGCCTTCCCGACCTTCGGCAGCGGCCGCCCCGCGCCCGGCACGTGAAAGCCGGGCCGGTCGACGAGGGCCGCGAGCAGCGCGTCGCGGTCCTTCGCCTCGAGGGCCAGCTCCAGCAGCTCGTGGATCGTGTCGTCGGCCTCGCCCATCAAGATCAGATCGACGAAGGGCT
>CAYHCR010000580.1:0-3457 GCA_964354895.1 uncultured Myxococcales bacterium
TCCCGACGATCGGGAATTGCAATAGTCATCGTGATTTGCGCCTGTGGGTACTAGCTCCGCAGCCCGACGCGGACGAGCCACAGCAGGCCGAGCCCGACGACGAGCGAGCCCGACGTCGCCGGAAGGCCGACGCGCAGGAAGCGCCAGAATCCGATCTCACCCCGCTGACCCGCGCGCGAGAAGACGATCCGGTTCGCCACCGAGCCTGCGAGCGTGAGGTTGCCCGCGAGCGTCGAGGCGAGCGCGAGCACCTCCCACGCGAGCGTGCGGTCGTGCGTCCGGGCGACGGCCTGCGAGACGAGCATCACGTACGGCACGTTGGAGAGCAGCTGGGAGGCGACCACGCAGATCGCGCCCCACGAGACGATGAGCGGCAGCGGTCCTTCGCCGGCGGCCGCGGCGAGCGGCGCGAGGATCGGCGCCGCGGCCCCGCTCACGGCGAGGCCGTGGACGACGACGAACGGCACCACGATGACGACCGCGAGCGCGCCGAGCGCCGGGAGTCCCAGCGTGCCGACGAACCGGAAGACCGTGTCGTTGACGACGAGCGCCGAGCGCACGCCGGCGACGAGGGCGACGCCGACGAGCAATCCGCCCGGCGTCCGGGCGGCCTGGAGGGTGCGCCAGCTCGCCCAGCGAAAGAAGCCGGCGTACTCGAGGTAGCCCGTCAGGCACATCTCATCCCGAGCAGCAGCACGGTCGTCGAGTGGTCCACAGCGTCGCGATCGGCCTGCGAAGGCGGGAGCACGCTTGCGGCCACCATCGCGACGGCGCCAAGGATCGCGCCGGAGGCTCTGTCCCGTCGGTGGACTCGGAGGCCGTAGCCGAGGATGACAACGTAGGTCAGCCCGAAGATCGCGAGCGCGGCCCAGAGCACCGCGGCGCTGCGATCAGGCGCGCGCGACGAAGAGGAAGAGCGCGCGCCCTTCGTCGTCGAGCTTGCGCTCGAGGCGGCCCTCCTCGTGCAGCAGATCAAGCAACTGCTCGGCCTCCTCGGGCTCGACCCCGATCTGCACGCCGACGCGGCTCGACGAGACCCAGCCGCCGGCGCGCCGAACCACGTTGAGCGCCTTGTCGCTGACCGGGATGAGCCGCTCCGCGCTGCCGAGGTCGCGGCGCTGCGCGGCGATGTCAGCGGGCACGGAGCCCACCGCGCCCTCCATCTGGTGCTCGTGCGAGAAGCGCCGCCAGGCGACCCGCAGGAACGGCACCGTCAGGAGCACGCCGACCAACCCGAGCCCGAGGAAGCGCCAGCGGGGCGGCTTCTCGACGTCCTTGTTCTCCATGCCCTTCAGGTACTCGGTGACACGCGCCTTCGCCTTCACCGGGTCGGGCGCGGCGTCAGGGACCGTCACCTTCTTGGGCGCGTCCTCCGGCGGCGGTGGCGGCGGCTCGAACGAGGCGACGTCCCGATCCTTCGCCGGGCCGATCGCCATCGCGGGCATCGGCATCGGCGCGTCCGGCTTCACCTTCCGCGGATCGTAGATCTGCGCGCGAGACTTGCCGCCTTTGGCGCCAGCGCCCGCCACGGGCGGCGCCTCGGCGTCGCGCGGGCTGAACTCGCCGAGCTTACGCGGGCCCCCGAAGGCGCCAGGCTGGATCTTGAAGTCGTCGGCCGCGGCGGGCACCGCGACGAGGAGGGGCAGGAGGGCGAGGAGCTTGCGCACGTTGGCAGTGTAGTCCAGCGCCGGGAGGGAGGTCACTCCCAGCCCGCGAGCGACGCCCGCGCGGCGGCGAGTCGGCCGAGCAGCGCTTCTCGTCGAGAGGTGAAGAGCACCATGAAGCCGACGACGCCGAGCCCGAGCAGCGTCAGCCAGAGCGCGCCGACCCGGTGATCCTGCAGGCCGAACCGGACCGCGTTGCCGAGCACGACCGCGACGAGAAAGCCGGTGCCCGCGAAGAGCCACGCGCGGACGCGCAGGACGAGCCCTGCGGTGATGCCCGCGACGCAGAGGGCCGCGGTGACCAGCGCGTAGCCAGGCTCCGGCGCGAGCAGCCCGCGCCACGCGGAGGTCGCGTAGAGCACGATGGCGCCGATCGCGCGGAGCTTGCCGGCGCCGTCCTCGCCGAGATCGTCTCGGAACAGCCGCGCGAGCAGCACGATCGAGAGGCCCGCGGGGATCCCGTAGAGCTGCGGATCGTCGAAGCCGTGGCGGCGGAAGACGAGCAGGAGCGCGAGATCGAAGCAGGCGATCGACGCGATCGCGGCGAACCGACCGCGCGTCGTGGCGGCGACGCCGAGGAAGTGGAGCGCCGTGAGCGCCGCGAGCTCGGCGGAGAGCGGCGTGCCACGCGCGAGCGCCGTCGCGAGGCCGAGGATCGGGAGCACGTGTGCGGCGATCAACGAAGGGCGCGCGAACGGGTGCAGCCCGGCGGCGGCAGACGCGACCGAGACGCGCGAACGCAGCCCCAGAAAGGCGAGGCCAGCGAGCACGCCAGCGACCGCGTCCGCGCCCGCTCCCAGCCGACCGAAGAGCGGGTCTTCGAGCAGGCCGCTGGCACGGGCGGCGATCCAGGCGAGGACGAGCGCGCTCTCGGCGCCGAACGCGGCCGCCTGGGAACGATGGCGCATCGCGAGGCGCGCGAGAGAGGCGCCGAGCAGCGCAGGCGCGAGCGTGACGAGCGCGCCCTCACGGGCGCTGAAGTCGGGGCAGGCCACGAGCGCCGCGAGCGTGTGGGCGAGGCCGAGGACGGCGAAGAGTCCGGTGATCCCGTGGTCGACGCCAGCTCCCGCGGCGGAGGGCGCGCGCCGGCTCCAGAGCAGGGAGAGCAGCGCGGAGGCCGGGGCGAAGCCCGTGAGGATCGCGATCTCGGGGCGGCCGGTCGAGAGCCGCTCGCCCGCGGCGACGGTCGCGGCGTGGGCGAAGAGCCCCCACACGAGCCCGCTCGCCGCGCGCAGCCCTGCGCGGTGCGGGAGCGCGACGTTGGCTTCGAGGGCGAGGGCGAGCGCGAGCAGGGTCACGGTCGCGGTGTCGGCGGCGGGATCGAGCGCGGTCGCCCCGAGCCCGAGCGCGGCGACGACGCCGGCAGCGATGCCGAGCGCGTCGGCCCACTCGGGCGCCTCGTCGCGCGCGAACCGCGTGAGGCCGGCGAAGGTGACCGCGACGAGCGCGAGGACCCACGGCTCGAGCACGGCGGGCGCGGCGAGCGAGGCCGCGGTCGCTGCGGCGATGATCAGCGCCGCGTGAGCCACGCGCTCACGGCCGGCGCGGCCGAGGAGCAGCGCGAGGGGGACGAGCGCGGCGGCAGCGCCAGCGCCCGGGCGGGGGGCGCCCGGGAGCATCGTCCAGGCGACGGGCACGGCGAGCGCGACGAGCGCGCCGAGGAGACCGGTGAGCCCGAGCGCGGTGGGGAGCGTGGAGGGCGTCGCTTCGGCGGCGCGACGTCCGAGGGCCGCGAAGCGCGCCGCGAGGCGGGCCGCGGGCGCGGTCGCGGCCAGCTCGGCGCCGAGCAGGAA
>CAYHCR010000581.1:0-3457 GCA_964354895.1 uncultured Myxococcales bacterium
GAGCAACCCGAGCGCGACGTCGTAGGAGTCGAGCGCCACGGCGTAGGTGCGTCGCACGAAGACGCCGCCGAAGTTCAAGTGCACGGTGACGTCGTCCGAGAACGCGTTGACGTGCGCGACGTCGAGCGCGCCGTTGCCGTCCATGTCGAGCACGCGGATCGAGATGATGTCGAAGAACCCGCTCGTCAGCTCCACGTGCCGACCCATCAGGCCGCTGGGGTCGCCGAACCAGACCTCGACGCGGTCGATGTCTCCCTCGAACTCGATCGCGAGATCGTCGAAGCCGTCCTCGTCGAAGTCGCCGGTCGCGACCGCGCCCCAGTCCCACGACTCGCCGGCGGTGCGCACGCGCTCGAAGGAGTCGACCAGCTCGAAGCCGCCGCCGAGGTTGCGATACAGATACAGGAGATTGGGCTGGCTCCCGACGATGTCGCGATCGCCGTCGCCGTCGAAGTCGCCGGCGCCGACGCCCTGCGGGATGCACGAGCTCGGGCTGGTCGTGAGCGAGCCGCCCACCGTCGGCTGGCCGTAGCTGCGGCCGGTCTCGGCGGGGATGCCCTCCCAGTCGCAGCCGTTGAGGAAGATGTCTCCGGTCACGAAGTCGAGGTGGCCGTCGCCCAGGATGTCGCCCGCCGCGAAGGTCGAGATGCGGCCGATCGGCAGGAGCCGCGGCGCCGCGGACCAGCGGTTGCGGCCGTTCCCAGGCAGCGCGTAGAGGCCGTCTTCGGCGATCGCGACGACGTCGGTCCAGACATCGGCGTTGACGTTGGCGACCTCGAGATCGAGCAGCCCCGGCGAGAGCGAGTAGCCCCGGAATTCCGGGCCCGCGGCGAGGTTCGCGATCGCGAGGAACAGATCCTCGTCGCGCTGCAGACAGACCAGATCGTCGCGACCGTCGCCGTCGATGCGGATCGCGCGCAGCGAGCTGCAGCCGAGCGCGCCTGTCGAGGCGTACTGGATCGGCGCCGGCGCGAACGAGCCGCCCGGCACGCCGAGGCCCGGCTGGCCCTCGTTGAGGTAGATCCGCAGGGCTGTCCGCAGATCGCCGCAGGCGACGTCGAGCAGACCGTCCGCGTCCCAGTCGACGAGCGCGAGGCTCTCGTTCTGGACGAGCACCGGGCCGTCCGGCGTCTCCTGGCGCGTCTCGCTGTTGATCGGTGCGCCGAAGCGGAAGAGCGCGACGTCGGGGCCGGTCGTCGCGTTCGGGTAGACCGAGACGTAGTCGTCGCGCAGCGCGATCACGTCGACGAGGCCGTCGCCGGTCAGGTCTGCGACCTCGAGCAGCTCGATGCCGGGCGTCGGGCCTGCCGCCGCGATCGGCGCGAGCAGCCCGCCGACGCCGTCGCCGAGGTGGAACTCGAGCGCCGACCCGCTCGTGAGCACGACGTCGAGGTGCGCGTCACCGTTGAAGTCGCCGAGGGCGAACGCGGCGATGCCGGCGAGCAGGACCTCCTGCGTCGCCACGAAATTGCCGGCGCCGCGGTTTGCCAGGACCACCACGCCGCCGCCGTCGCGGTAGACGAGATCCGTCGCGCCGTCGCCGTCGAGATCACCGAGCCGGACGTCCGCGACGGGCGTCGCGACGATCTGTCGGCCGCCGACCTCGAAGCCGCCGACGCCGTCGCCAGCGTGTACCTCGATGCCGTTGGCGCCGAAGACCAGCACGTCGGGGCGCGTGTCGTTGGGCTGGCCGCGTCGCCCGATCAGCTCGCCGACGCGGAGCTGTCCGCGCCCCTCGAAGGGCTGCAGCGGCGCCGTGAAGAAGTGCGGCGCAGCCACGTTCCGCACGGTGATCTGCTCGACGTCCTCGATCCCGTCGCCGCCGAGGCCGCGCGCGGTGAAGGTCAACGCGCCGGGCGCAAAGAAGTCCAGATCGACGGGGAATTCATAGACGCCCGCGCCGTTGAACTCGCGCGTCGGCTCGAGCACCGCGCGCTCGAGGCCGTCGGTCAGCTCTGCGGTCAAGCCCTGCGTGAACGAGGGATCGAAGAGCTGCACGACGAAGGTCGTCGCGGCGAGCTGCGCCGCGCCGTCGGCCGGCGAGAGGATCGCGAGCCCCGCGCCCGGGTTGTCGATCGCGAGCGCCCAGCTCCCCACCGTCCGGTTGCCGAGCACGTCCTCGGCGGTCACCGCCAGCGACGCTTCTCCGTCGATCAGGTGCGTCGAGTCGATGGAGAGGTTCCATCGGCCGTCGCCCGCGTCGGTCGCGTCGAGCTCGAGCCCGTCGCCGAGCCGCGCGCGGACGAACGCGAGGCCGGCCGCGTCGCTGGCGTCGAACGCGAAGGGATAGGTCCCGGAGACGGTCGTGCCGACGCTCGGCGCGCGCAGGTCGAGCGTCGGCGGCGTGTTGTCGACGAAGACCCAGGTCAGCGCGTCCTTCTGTGTCCCGTCGAGCAGCCGCAGCCGCGCGCGCACCGCGAGCGGGCCGTCCGGCAGGCCGAGCGAGAGCGTGTCGACGCGCGCGCTCCAGGGCGCGCTGACGACCGAGGCGTAGACGGCCGGGTTGTCTCCGACGCGGACCTCGAGCTCCTCGACCTGCTGGTTCGCCGTGTCGACGTCCCAGATCGCGATGAATTCACCGCGGACCCACGCGCCGAACGTCGGCTGGACGACGGAGAGTCCAGTGGTCGCGCGCGTGACGCGCAGGGTGGCCTCCGCGCGGTTGCCCGCCGGATCGGTGGCGCGCGCGACGAGGCGGCGATCGCCCTCGGGCACGTCAGCGGCGACGAGCGTGAAGTCGTAGCCGGGGCCGGGGAGCGTCGCGATCGGGACGAGGCCGTCGGCGAGGATCTCGACCGTGACGTCGCCGCCCGCGTCGGCGACCGCGAGGCTCGCCGGCGTGTCCTGCTCGAGGCGCACGCCGTCGGCGGGCGTGGTCCAGGCCACCGTCGGCGGCGTGCGGTCGATCGTGAAGCCGACGCTCGCCTCGGCGGTGTTGCCGGCGCCGTCGAGCGCGACCGCGCGGAGCGTGTGCGCGCCGGTCGCGAGCGGCACGATCGAGATCGCGGTCTCGAACGGCGGCTGCTCGATCGTCGCGATCGCGGCGCCGTCGAGCTCGAACGAGACGCTCGCGACGAGCTGGTCGTCGGTCGCTTCGACCGCGGCGAGGAAGCCATCGCCGACGAACGCGCCGTCCGCCGGCGACAGGAAGACGATCGTCGGCGGCGCGAGATCCGGGCAGTCGATCGTCTCATCGCAGTCGTTGTCCACCCCGTCCCCGCAGGCCTCCTGCAGCAGGCCCGATCGCAAGGGATCGGCGTCGTCGCAGTCGGTGCCGGGCTCGCTCGCCGCGTCCATCGCGGCGTCGCCGTCGCCGTCGAGATCGCGATCGGGCGTGCGGGGATCGCAGTCGTCGTCGGCGTCGTTGTACGGCACCCCGGCGCCGTCGCACGGGACGCAGTGGCCCTCGGCGCAGCGCACGCCGAACGAGCACTCGCCGTCGCTGCGGCACTCCAGC
>CAYHCR010000582.1:0-3457 GCA_964354895.1 uncultured Myxococcales bacterium
GCCGCCGACGCCGCCCGTGCCTCCTTCACCTCCGAAGCCGCAGCCGTCTGCGCCGAACGCATCGCAGTCGTCGCCGCCGTTGCCGCCGACCCCGGAGCGATCCGGCGACGCGACCAGCTCGCACCCCATCGCCGCGAGCGCGACCGGGAGCTCGAGCAGCACGAGCGCCGCGAGCGAGAGCAGCGTCGCGAGCCAGGACCAGGAGCCGTGAGGTTTGGACATCTATGCAGTCTGCCAGAGCCCGCGCCCGCCGCCAAGCGCCGCGGCTACACTCCGCCCACCATGAACCTCCTCCTCCTCGAACCCGACGAGCTCGCCGCAGACGGGACCGCGACCGTGACCGGTCGCCGCCTGCGCCACGCGCGGGAAGTGCTGCATCTGCAGGCCGGCGCGTCGCTGCGGGTCGGCGTGCTCGGAGGCGCCATCGGCCGCGGCGAGGTGCTCGCGCTCGAGATCGACCGGCTCGTGCTGCGCTTCGAGGCGCTCGACCCGCCGCCGCTCCGACCGGGGCTCGATCTGCTCCTCGCGATGCCGCGCCCCAAGGCGCTCAAGCGGTTGCTGCCGGCGCTCGCCGCGCTCGGGGTCGATCGCGTCGTGCTCGTCAACGCCGCGCGCGTGGAGAAGAGCTACTTCGACTCGCCGTCGCTGTCGGCCGACGCCGTGGCCGAGGCGATCGTCTGGGGCGCCGAGCAGGCGCGCGACACGATGCTCCCGGGGCTGCGGATCGAGCCGCTGCTCAAGCCGTTCGTGGAAGATCGGCTCGACGCCTGGCTCGGGCCGACGGAGCGGCTGCTCGCCGACCCGTCGGGCGAGCGCCCGCTGGCCGGTTGGCGGCGGCCGCAGGGGCGGCGGGTCGCGCTCGCGATCGGCCCCGAGGGCGGTTGGGTCCCGTTCGAGCGCGAGCTCTTCGCGGCGCACGGCTTCACGGCGGTCCACGCCGGCGCCCGAATCCTGCGGACGGAGACGGCGGTGCCCTACCTGCTGGGGCTGATCGCGGGCGGCTGATCGAAGCGGCCGAGCAGCACCCGCGCACGGCCGTCCATCGGCATCACTTCCTCCTCGATCCACGTGGCGCCGAGCGACCGCGCCAGCGCCTCGAGGTGCCGCATCCACGGCTTGTAGGGCATGCCGTTGTCCGAGCAGCAGGGCACGACGGCGAAGCCGATCCCGTGGCGTGCGGCGTACTCCACGCAGAGCCGCGTCGCGCCGTCGGCGTGCAGTCCTGCCACCACGCCGGCCTCGCACGGGACCTCGAGCGTGAAGAGCTGCTCGCGATACTCGACGGGCTGGTGTTTCCACCGCGTGTCGAAGGTGACGCACCTGCGTCCGCGACCGATGAGCGCCTCGTTGAGCCGCCCCATGCCGCCGGCCACGTCGTAGACGGCGCGAGCGTCCGGGAAGCGGCGGACGAGGAGCTCGGCGAAGAGGTCGAAGCGGCGTTTGTCGGCCATCACCACGCACCTTGGCCGGGGTCGCCCGGCCCGTTCAAGCCGCAGGGGCTCCCTGCGCCGATCGCCGCGCAGTATCGTGCGCGGATGCGCCGCCACCGAACCGCCCTCTCGTTGACCCTCGCCTGCCTCACGATCGCCGCATGCGACGACGACGGGCCGACCGAGGCCCCCGGCGGCGGCGGCGGCGGCGGCGGCGCAGCGAGGGAGATGCTCGTCGGCCCGATCCCGGCCGGTCAGGCCCGCGCGGGCCGCGTGACGATCGCCGCGGAGCTCGTCCGGGGCCCTGGCGCGAGCGGCCGCATCGGCGACTTCGTACTCGTCAACGCGCGCGCCCGCTTCGTGATCCAGGACGTGGGCCCGTCCGGCGCGATGGTCGGCCTCTTCGGCGGAAACCTCGTGGACGCGGATCTCGAGCGCGCCGAAGGCCCCGGCCGCGACGCGCTGCTCGAGCAGGTGCCGGTCGCCGGCTACCGCGCGAGCGACGCCACCCGCGTCGAGCTCGAGTCGGACGGCGCCGACGGCGGCCCGGCGGTGGTCCGCGCGGTCGCGCGCCTGGGGAAACTTCCGCAGATCCCGGACATCGGGCTGATGCTGCCCGACGAGCCGGCCGCCTCGATCGAGCTCGTGCACAGGTATATCCTGCAGCCCGACGAGCGCGTGCTGCGGCTCGAGACGACGGTGCGCAACACGGGCGCGGCGGCGATCCTGCCGATGGACGCGGGCGACGCGTGGATGCTCGGCGGCCGGCTCACGCCCTTCGTGGAGGGCAAGGGCTACGTCGATGCCTCCGGCGGCAATCGCTTCGGCGCGAGGGGCGCAGGGATCGTCTATGCGACCGGCACGACGAGCGGCGAGGACTACCCGCTCATCCTGACGATCACCTCGGTCGCGGCCGCGGTCGCCGCCTCCGGAGACCTGCCGCCCGGCGGCGTGCTGCGCGTGGAGCGGCTCTTCGCGGTCGCCGACGGCGGCGTCTCCAACGCGCTCGCGGAGGTCGCGGCGCTGCAGGGCGTGCCGCTCGCGTCCGTCGGAGGGTCGGTGCTCGACGAGGGCGGCCACGGCATCGCGGGCGCGCGCGTGACGTTCACCGACGAGCTCGGCCGGCCAGTCGGCGAGCTGGAGACCGACGAGCTCGGCTCGTTCGCGGGGCGGCTGCCGCTCGCATCGGGGCCGCTGCGGGTCGGCGCGGAGGCGGCGGGCCGGGCGCCCGTGCCGCCGACGCGGCCGCTGCTCCCCAACGCCGGCGGCGAGGCGCGGACGGACGTCACGATGGGCGCGCAGGGGCGCATCGTGGCGAGCGTCACGGACGGAGAAGGTGTGCAGATCCCCGCGCGGCTCCAGCTGACGGACGGGCAGGGCGCCGTCGAGCGGATCCCGCTGCTGCCGGGCCGCAACGAGGTCGCCGTGACGCCGGGGACCTGGCACGCGGTGCTCTCGCACGGGTTTGAATACGCGTTCGAGGAGCAGGAGCTCGTCGTGCCGGCCGGCGGCAGCGTCACGCTCGCGGTCGAGCTCCCGCGCGTCTTCTCCACGGACGGCTTCGTCTCGGGCGACTTCCACCTGCACTCGCACGGCTCCGTCGACAGCCAGCTCACCTTCGAGCAGCGCATCGCCGCCGTCGCGGCCGAGGGCGTGGAGTGGGCGGTCAACACCGAGCACGACAACGTCGTCGACTTCGCGCCGGTCGCCGCGTCGCTTGGCCTGCAGGACTTCCTCCGGACCACGCCGGGCGACGAGATCTCCACCACCCTGCTCGGACACATGAACGCCTGGCCGCTGCCGGTCGTCGCCGACGCGGGCGGCGACGGGGCGATCCTCTGGACAGGGTTGCCGCCGGGCGACATCGCGCGGGCGGCGCGCGCGGCCGGCGCGACGGTCGTGCAGGTCAACCACCCGCGGCACGGCCAGGGGCTCTTCCGCTCGATCGCCTTCGATCCGGCGACGGGCCGCGCCACGCGGGATCCGACCGCGCTCGAGCTCCCCGCCGGGACCGATCTGGACGACCT
>CAYHCR010000583.1:0-3453 GCA_964354895.1 uncultured Myxococcales bacterium
GCGGCGGCCGGGGGGGCGGCAACCGGGGGGGCGCCGGGGGGCTGGCTCGCGGGGCTGGATGAGCGGCTCGCGCAGGAGCTCCCAGGCGCGGAGCGGGTGGGGCGGCTCCTGTGCCTCGGTGCGGGCGCCAGTCGCGGCGACGCGACCGCCGCGCAGTGGCTCGTGCGGGCGCGGGCCCGCGTGCGCGTCGGCCGGCGTGGCCACGAGCAGGAGCAGCGGCTCGGCGCGTCGCTCGGTCCCGCAGAGCTGCCCTTCGGGACGCGGCGCCGGCTGCGGGACGAGGCGCCGGAGGCGATCGCGCAGGAGGAGCGCTTCTCCGGCCTCGAGGCCTCGCGCGCGTTCGATCCGGGCGCGCTCCTCTGCCGGATCGAACGGCGCCACCGCGGCTGGCCGGCGCCGCTCTGCGGCTGGTTTGCGGGCGCCCCGCCGCTCGAGGGCACGGCCGGCGGCCTGCTCCGGCTCGAGCGTCGAGGGGAGACGGCGGAGGGTCCGCGCCGCGCTGTCGCGACGCTCTGGAGCGCCGACGACGGCCTCGCGCTCGTGGCGGTCCCGCTGGCGATCGCGACGCTCGCCCTCGACGGGCATCACGGCTGGGTCGCGCCCGCGCTCGTCACGGGCGGGCTGTCGGAGGCGCTCGCCGCCGGGCTGCGTCTGGACGGACCGCACCTGCTCGCAGGCGCTTGAAGAGCTGTCCGTACGGTCCAGCGACCGGCAGGGCTTCACGCGAAGACCCCGCTCGCGCAGGGTCTCCGGTGCAGCGGGTCGCTGTCGGGCGGATCAGCCGACGATCTTGTCCGCGTGCGCGCCGACCATGCCGGTCCAGCGCGCGTTGATCGCGTCCCAATCGAGCGCGTTGAGGACGTTCGACACGTAGTCGGCCTTCGTCGTGCCGTAGTCGATCATGTACGCGTGCTCCCACGCGTCGATCGCGACGATCACGGAGGCGTTCGGGAAGAGGCCCTGGTGGTGCTCTCCGTGCACGAGGTTCGTGCGCAGCTGCATGTAGTTCCAGTCGAAGACCGTGAGCGCCCAGCCGTGCGAGCTCATCAGGCACGCGCGCATGTCCGCGACCCACGCGTCCATCGAGCCGAAGCCCTTCTCGATCGCCTTCTTGAGCGCCGGCGCCGGCTCGCCCGCCTTGCCGAGGATCCCGAAGTACGCCTCGTGCAGGATCGTGCCGTTGAAGGCGACCGGCTCGCGGCGCTTGAGCTCCGAGTACTCGTTGAACGAGTAGTTCGGCGCGCCCTTGTCGGTCTTGTTGAGCTTCTCGGTGATCTCGTTGAGCTTCTTGACGTAGCCCTGATAGAGGCCGAAGTGCGCCTTGAGCTGCTTCTCGCTCAGGCCCTGCACCTTACCGATGAGGTGGTCGAAGTTCTTCGGCTCGATCGCCATGGATCTCTCCCGTGCACGCGTCACCGCGTGCTGCGCGTGGGGGTGGATGGAAAGCCCGAGTCGTCTAACGGCGCCCCGGTCGCTGGTCAAGCCGGCCCTGCCAACGGCGTTGCTCGAGCCGGCCAGCTGGGGATTCAGCCCAGCCCGTTGAACCGGAGCCGCTCGACCGGACGCCCTCCGAGCACATGGCTCTGCACGATCTCGTCGACGTCGGCGGGCGTGACCGGCGCGTACCAGACGCCTTCGGGGTAGACGACGACCGTCGGGCCGCTCGAGCAGGGCCCGAGGCACCCGGTCGGCGTCACGGCGACCTTCTCCCAGAGCTCCGGGCGGTCGCCGACGGCCTCCATGAGGCGGTTGAGGAGCTCTTCGCTGCCACGGCCGCCGCAGGAGGGCTTGCCGCCCGGCTCGCGACGGGCCTGGCAGACGAAGAAGTGGCGATCGAATTTCGAGGGCGGCGACGAGGGCTGGCTCACGCGGCTCTTTCTAGCGGCAGGCGCCCGTCTCTGCATCCGACGCCGGGAAGCCGACCGACCCGAGCGCGAGGATCTCTGCGCCCCGGACGAGCCGGACCCACAGCGTGCGCGACTCGTCGCCGCGCTGCTCGGAGACGAGCAGGACGCCGCCGCCCTGGAGCGTCGCCGCCCCGAGGGGGACCGGCGCGACCTCCGCGAAGCCACCGGCGTCGAGCGCGTTGGGATCGCAGTGGCGGGCGTCGTCCGTCTCCGCGCAGAAGTGCTCGCGCGCCGCGTCGAGGCACGAGACGGCCGGCTCCGCGACGAGCTCTCGGCCGTCGTCGTCGAGGAAGGCGGTCTCGACCGCGACGCCGATCCCGCAGTCCGGGATCGAGGCTGCGGTGGAGAGGCCCACGATCGCCTCGAGCCCCGGGTCGCCGTCGAGCTGCACGGAGCGCCACCAGGCGAGGTGCGCCGAGCGGCGGACCGCGTGGCCCGCGCCGAGCTTGCGCGCGCCCTCTTCGGCCGCGTCGGAGCCCGCGGCGAGCGCGGAGATCCCGAGCGCCGGGGAGACCAGCACGACGTTGGGGAACTCGCCCGTCGCCGAGACGCCCTCTGCGCCGCCGGCGATCAGCCCGCGGTCGTCCGCACACTTGGTCAGCGCAGGCCCCCGCGATCGCGCGGCCGCCATGCCCTTGGTGACGGCCGGGTGGATCGAGCCGCTGAGCCGGCCGAACCGACGGGGCAGCGCGATGGCGCGGTACGTGAGGCCCGAGCCGGGGACCTCGGAGGTGGTGCCCAGCAGCAGCTCGTTGGGCGCGACCACCTCGCCCGCGAGCGTCGGCTCGGCGGGGCGGGGCGGCAACGGAGCGAGGCGCGCGGCCTCGGACGGGCCCCCGGTCCAGCGGGACTTCTCCTCTTCGGGGAAGTCCACCTTGGGCTCAGGGGTCTGGCAGGCGGCGAGCGCGAGGGTCGCCGCGGAGAGCACGCAGAGTCGCTTCATGGGCGGGACGATACCGACCTCCGAGCGCCTCGTCCAATGATCGGCCGCCGTGCTACACCGCGCGCCATGGCGCACACGATCACGTACGTGGATGGCGACGGAATCGGCCCCGAGGTGATGGACGCGACGCGCGCGGTCCTCGAGGCGACCGGCGTGGCGTTCGAGTGGGTCCGCGCCGAGGCCGGCGCGGAGGTGATGGCGCGCACCGGCCAGAACCTGCCGGCCGCGACGCTCGAGCAGATCGTCCGCACGACCGCCGCGATCAAGGGCCCGACCGCGACCACGATCGGCGGCGGCGCCCAGAGCGCGAACGTGCAGCTCCGCAAGGCGCTCGATCTCTACGCGAACCTGCGGCCGGTCCGCTCGCTCCCGGGCGTGAAGACCCGCTACGAGGGCGTCGACATCGTGATCGTCCGCGAGAACACCGAGGACCTCTACGCGGGCCTCGAGCACATCGTCGTCCCGGGCGTCGTCGAGTCGTTGAAGATCATCACGGAGAAGGCCTCGACGCGCATCGCCCGCTTCGCGTTCGCGCACGCGCGCCGCCACGGCCGCAAGACCGTGACCGCCGTGCACAAGGCGAACATCATGAAGCTCTCCGAC